>DATFWM010000537.1:0-9291 GCA_035259295.1 Blastocatellia bacterium
GAGCCGTGGCATTGGGAGTACGTCGGGAATTAGCATAGACTTTAGTCTGTGAAGTCGGGCGATCGAACAAGTCGAAGACACGGAGTGAAATCCGTGCCAGCCAAAATCGATCGATTCATAGAACGTCACCATTTGCTCGACGGCGCGAGCGGTGTCGTTGTGGCAGTCTCAGGCGGCGCCGATTCGGTTGCTCTACTTGACGTGCTCGTGCGGCTTGTCTCCCGCGACCAACTCTTAACGCCCAACCCCCATCTTCACGTCGCTCACCTGGATCATAAACTCCGAGGTCCCGAATCGACCGAAGACGCCGAATTCGTTCGAGCGTTGGCAGATCGTCTCGGTCTTCCGGTAGAAATGAAATCAGTCGACGTTCGCGCCGCTGCTGAAGCTGCCGCTCGAGGAATCGAGGAGGTGGCGCGAGAGATTCGGTATCAGTTCTTGGTCGACGTTGCCAATCAGACGGGTTGCAACCGCATTGCCGTCGGCCACACGATGACCGATCAGGCTGAGACTTTTCTGATGCGGCTAATTCGAGGCTCGGGTTTGCGCGGGTTGGCGGCGATGCGCCCGGTCGTTCCGGCTCACGTATTCGAGAAGCAGCAGAGGAGCGGAGGGGCGGAGGAGCGGAGGAGCGGAGGAGCGGAGGAGCAGAGGAGCCCCTCTGGCCCTCTGCGCCTCTGCTCCTCTGCTCCTCTGCCCCTCCGCTCCTCTGCTCCTCTGCTCATCCGCCCGTTGCTCTGCGTGACTCGCGAAGAAGTAGAAGACTATTGTCGCAAGCGGGGCCTGGAGTTCCGCACCGACTCGAGCAACCGGAGTTTGGATTACAACAGAAATCGCGTGCGGCACGAGGTCCTTCCCACGCTGAAAGGGATCAATCCGCGAGTCGTTGAGGCGATTGCCCGCGCGACAGAAACAATAGGCGGCGACGAGGACTTGCTCGATCATCTTGCAACTGCTCTCCTCGAAAAAGCTCGAACGACGTCGGGTGTCCAGAACAGCATAACTTACTCAGTCGCGGCGTTGTTGGACCAGCGTCCAGAAATGCGGCGTCGAACGATCATAGCCGCGATCAGGTCGGCGCGCGCTTCCAACTTAGGCAGCGAACCTAACGAGATCACATCGATCCACGTGTCGGCGGTTGAATCTCTGCTCGATTCACGCGCAAGCGGCAAACACATAACGCTGCCGGGGATGCTCGAAGTGTGGCGCGAATTCGACACGCTTGTGTTGAAGCGGCGCCAACGCGCGCCGCACGATGGAGATTATGAATCCTTGATCAGTTCATCCCGTGCCTCTGCGCAAGCTGGCGGGTTCAACTTCACGCTCGAGCGCGGGTTAGACGGCGACTTGCTGAAAGGAATAATCGAGGAGACGAAACTTGAGACGCAACGAGCTGGCAGGGATTGGATGATCGTCGCTCTTGATAACCTCGCATTGCCAAAGGGCTTGCTCATCAGGCCGCGGCGAGCAGGCGAGAGCGCGCACGTCATCGGTCAGCGCCGAGCTAAGAAGTTGAAGAGCCTGATGATCGATCACAGGATCCCCGCCGGCCGCCGAGCGGACTGGCCGTTGGTAATGACGCCGGATGGACACTATGTTTGGTCGCCGGGATTGCCCCCAGCTTTAGAGTTCGCAGCCTCGACCCAGACCAAACGTCTCGCAGTGCTGCGCGCATCTGAACTAAGTAATTGATTGCGAATGGTCGTGCTCTAGGATAGAATTTGTCCAGGTTCTGTTGGAGGTTTCAAGTGAACTCGACGGTCAGGCAGATAATCTTTTGGGTGCTGATAATAGGCGGCGCCTTTCTTCTGTACCAGGTTTTTTCGGGGCGGAACGCGGCGAAGGAGAAACAGCTAACTTACAGTCAGCTTTGGGATGCGGTCACAGCCAAGCCCACTCAGGTAAAGAGCGCAAAAATTGGAGAAGGCAGCGGCATTACCGGTGTGCTGACCAGCAGCGAAACGTTCAAAACTGAGCTGGCTAACGAATTCGTGCAGAGGGACATTGCCGCTGCTATGAAAGACAACGGCGTGGACGTCTCATTCACCAGCAGCTCGTCGAGCCAATGGCTGGTCGGGCTGATAAGCTACGCGCCTCTGCTGGTGTTCATCGGGTTGTGGATTTTCATGATGCGCCAGATGCAATCGGGCGGCAACAAAGCGCTTTCATTCGGCAAGTCTCGCGCGAAGCTTCTGAGCAATCAGCAGAAGCGCGTCACCTTCAAAGACGTTGCCGGAGTCGAGGAAGCCAAGGACGAGCTTCAAGAGATTATCGAGTTCCTCAAGGAGCCGCAGAAGTTTCAAAAACTCGGCGGGCGAATTCCCAAAGGCGTGCTGATGATGGGCCCGCCCGGCACCGGCAAGACTCTTCTTGCGCGTGCCATCGCCGGCGAGGCAAACGTTCCATTCTTTTCGATCTCGGGATCTGACTTCGTTGAGATGTTCGTTGGCGTCGGCGCCAGCCGCGTTCGCGATTTGTTCGAGCAAGGTAAGAAGAACGCGCCGTGCATCATCTTCATCGATGAGATCGATGCGGTCGGTCGCCATCGCGGCGCGGGACTCGGAGGCGGTCACGACGAACGCGAACAAACCTTGAATCAATTGTTGGTCGAGATGGATGGGTTTGAATCGAACGACGGAGTGATCCTGATCGCGTCGACTAATCGACCCGACGTGCTTGACCCCGCGCTGCTGCGTCCGGGACGATTTGATCGACGAGTTGTCGTGCAGCGACCGGATGTGAAGGGAAGGGAAGGCATCCTACAAGTTCATACTCGCAAGATCCCGTTGAATGACGACGTCGACATCAACGTGATCGCCCGCAGCACACCTGGCTTCACCGGCGCTGACCTTGCGAACCTTGTTAACGAAGCGGCGCTCAACGCGGCTCGCTACAATCGCAAGGCAGTAACGATGATCGATTTCGAATGGGCCAAAGATAAAGTGTTGATGGGCTCCGAGCGCCGATCGATCGTGATGTCGAACGAAGAGAAGCGCAACACCGCTTATCACGAAGGTGGCCACACGCTTGTGGGAATCAAGGTTCCAAACGCCGATCCGATTCACAAAGTCTCGATCATCCCGCGCGGGATGGCGCTGGGCGTAACGATGCAATTGCCTGAGGCGGATCGCTACTCTCACACGCGCGATTACCTTGAAGGGCAGATCGCGATAATGATGGGCGGGCGAATCGCCGAAGAAATTTTCCTGAATCACATGACCACCGGCGCGGCCAATGATATCGAAAAGGCAACCGAGCTTGCGCGAAAGATGGTATGTGAGTTTGGCATGTCGAGCCTCGGACCGATCACGTTCGGCAAAAAGGAAGAGCAGATCTTCCTTGGCCGCGAGATCGCACAGCATCAGGACTACAGCGAAGACACTGCGATCAAGATCGATCAGGAAGTCGGTCGGTTGATAAGCGATCAATACGCCCGGGCACGACAAATCATCGTCGAGAACAAAGACGCGTTGGTGCGTTTGGCGGAGGCGCTGCTCGAGCGCGAGTCGTTGGACTCGATTCAGATTCGCAGGCTAATCGCGGGCCTGCCTCTGGATGATGACTTACCGACAGCGGCGCGCGAGGGCAAGCCCAAGGTTGAAGCGAAACCGTCGGTGCTGAACCCGATCATTCCGCCGGTGCCGGGCGGCGCGCAAGCGTGATAATCGCCGAGCAGTACGTTCGTTGCTGAACGCAGCCAATTTCTAACGCAGGATCAACGCGGCGACTTGTAGACCTGTCCAGCCTTCATCACAAAAGCGACGCGGGTTACCGCGTGGATGTCGGCCAGTGGATTGCCTTCCACGGCAATGAGGTCGGCCACTTTGCCTGAACCGATCGAACCGATCTGACTTTCCATTCTCAACAACTCAGCAGCGCGGGTGGTTGCTGAACGGATCGCGTCGATCGGCTTCATTCCATACTCGACCATCTTCACAAACTCGCGAGACGAAGTGCCGTGCTCGAAGGCGCCCACGTCAGTGCCGAAACAAATCTTCACTCCCATTCGCATCGCCTTCTGAAAAACCTCTTTGTGATGGGCGACGATTCGGCGGCGCATATCAGTGTCGTCCTCCGGCGACTCGGGCAAGTAGACCGACAATGTCGGGCACCAGTATGTGCCGTGTTCGACCAGCAACTTCAGCGTCTCATCGTCCATCAACATTCCGTGTTCAATGGAGCGCACACCGCCGCGAATTGCGTTCTTTGCGCCTTCGCCTCCATAAGCGTGAGCCGACACGTCGCGATGCCATCGCGCAGCCTCTGCTACGACAGCTTTCACTTCTTCGAGCGAGACTTGATTGAGCGGCTCAAGCGTCACCGGATCGACGTGCCGAAGCGTGCCTGTTGCATAAAGCTTGATCCAGTCGGCGCCGTACTTCACCTCGCGGCGAATTTCGGCGATCATTGCTTCGCGGGAATCCGTCAGCGTAGCAGGCTCGGGAATCTGAATGTCGGGATTCAGGCCCGCGTTGTTCATGTGTCCGCCGGTGATCGTCAGCGCGTAAGTCGAAACCAATAGTCGGGGCCCGGGAATGATTCCGCGATTTATGCCGTCGCGGATTGCGACGTCGGCGAAGCCCGCGCCTTCGCTGTCTAGGTCGCGCATAGTTGTAAAGCCTGCCTCCAGGTCGCGTTTAACGGCGGCCACTGCTTGCACCGTGCGAAAGGCTTGCGACTTGGTGATGACTGGCGGCGCGCCTCGCTCGTCTTCTGGTTGGAGCATCACGTGAGTGTGACAATCGATAAGGCCCGGAAGGACGGTGTAAGCCGAGAGGTCGATTACCTTCGCGCCGTCGGGGATATTGAGACCCGCGCCGACTTGATCGATGCGTTCTCCGCGCACGATTATGACAGCGTTCTGTGTCACCGAGCCGTCGACGGGATTAATCAGCTTGCCGCAGCGAATAGCAGTCAATGCATTTGTTTGAGCGGTCGCCGATCCGATGAATGAGGAAAGCAGCCCAGCAAGTGGAACTAATACCGCAGCCATCAAAAGCCGAGATACGCCTATTTCAATTCTCATGCAATTCACCCCTCACCACAAACTAATGAGTTGTTATCAGGTGACAAGCCGGACGAGGCAAGCTCGCGCCTTGTTGAGCTTAAGCGATGAGTCGATTTGGATCAAACGAAGGATGGATTCCGACCAGCACTCAGTCGGCGTAAGTTCCCAATTTCAGTTAGCGAGTTCGAGCCTTCCGAGGCCGTAATCTTCCTCGTCTTTCACTCGAAGCAAGTCGAGAATCAGCGCGGTGTTGCTTGTGGTTTGAATTGTGCGGTCGTAAGCCCGGCTGGTTTTTTCAAACTCGAAACTCCCGTCCGCAGCGCCGGCGAACAGGCTGAGCGCCTTCCTGCCGAAGTCATGGCCGGATTTCGCTCCAACGACCAAGCCCTCGTCGAAGTGTATCTCACCGGTTGCCGCCTCCGATGTCACAGCAAGCACTCCAGTGAGCCTGCTATTCTCAATGATCTGAACGATGTCAAACAGATTCACATCCGCGAGGCTGCCCGACAGTATCTTTTGAGGACTCTGCGGGACGGGATCGGTTAGGCGCACGTCGCGGAGTTGTCCGGTGACCGAGACCCTGGGGTCAAGCCGCTTGGCTTCCAACAGCCGTTCATTGGCAAGCTCAAGATCGCCCGCCGAGATGTGAAGGCTGGCGAGCGCGAGGCAGTGCTGCGCAGCCTGATCGCGGCGCCCAGCGTCAATCAATATCTCGCGAAGCTTTTCTCGCAGGCCAATGTGACGAGGCGCGCTGTCGATCGCCCTCTCCAGAGTGTCGATCGCGCGACTGGTCATCCGATACTTCACCAACAAGTCGGCGTCAATAATCGCGCTGTCCGGATCAACTTGAGCTGAATAGTTGCTTGACATCCTGTTCCCCGTCTAAGCCCAGTCTAACATATCGCGCAAGAATTCCATGATTTCAGAGCGCATCCAAGAAGCTCTGTACTATTCGATTGGAATCCGCGGCAACGGCGCTCTCGCTATGGGGGCTGTGCCCGCCGCCTTCAATTATCTCAATTCGCGCGTTCGGTAATTGATCTCGGACCGCGTCCATTTCACCGGGCTCGGTGCGCGGATCGCGTGAGCCGTGAATGAACAGCGCTGGAACTCGGAGCCCTGACAGCTTGCCGTCATAGAGGTCCTGTTCGGGGTACGTCGTTTCATCCGCAATGCGCAACCAGGCGCGCCCGTTTATCACTATCAGCTTGCGCCAGTAATCTTCACCGTGGTCGCTTGAGAGCGTCGTCGCGACGCGCTCGCCCAAGAGGTCCGGATCATCAGACATCGTTTCGAAAAACTCTCGCGAGCTGGGCTTCTTCCGATAAAAGTGAAACGCTTCAAGAATGAGCGCCGACACGCGATGCGGAGCGGCAAGTCCAATCATCACCGCGATCACCGCCCCGTCGCTGTGTCCCCACAAGATAGGCCGCTCGATGTGAAGCGCTTCAAGCACCCGTTGCGTCTCTTCGGCGGCGCGTCGATGGAAGTCTGTCGCAAGTTGATCGATGCGCGTCGAACGGCCGTAGCCGGTTCGGTCGGGAATGATGATTCTGACGCGATCAGCGAACGCTTCGATCTGCCGGTCGAACGGATAGATCTGATAACCCCAACCGCCATGCAGAAACACGAGTGGCGTACCGACAACCGTGTCGCGGTAGTTAATCGCAACAGGACCGATGCCGGACGCTAAAGGCGATTCATCAATGGTAACAACTGGCACCGCGTTCGCTCCGATGGTGAAACGTTAATGCTACCTTGTCCTTGCGAGCCGCTCAATTGCGATCAGTCGTTCGCCCTGATCAAAATCAATCAACGGTTGGTATTGTTCGTCGGAACTGTGATAATTTACCGCGCCTAAAAAAAAACACTCGTATCAGGGGGATGACCAATGGCCTCACCAAGTCAGGATCAACTCGCCGCTCGCATCGGACTTGTAGAACAGCACCTCATAGCCGAACGATCGCCGCTCTGCAAGGAGGTATGATACATGCGATTGGTTGCCGCTGCTCTTTCACTCGCCGGACTTCTTCTGTTAACGGTTCAATCGCCGGTTCCCGTTGCCAACGAGCCGCGACATCGTCTGAAGTTCGAGAACCAATACGTGCGAGTGTTTGATGTAATCGTGCTGCCGGGCGACGCAACCTTGTTTCACACTCACGCGAGCGACTACGTGTTCGTCACAATCGGAGATGCTCTGTTGATAAACGAAGTGACGGGTGCCGAGCCGGCTGATCTAATCTTGAAGAACGACGAGGTTCGATTCTCCAAAGGACCTTTCACTCACCGCGTGACGAATGTCGCCATCACGCCATTTCACAACATAACAGTCGAGATACTCAGCACGCCTGGTCGCGCTGCCGCTTCGACGCCCGACACCTCTCCCGGGCATTCAATAGTGCTGGACAACGATCGCGTTCGGGTCGAAAGGCTGATTCTCGAACCGGGCCAGTCGACGAACGTGCATACTCACGGCCTGTCGGCGCTGAGTGTCTTTCTCGCGAACTCCAAAGTACTCGTTGAGTCGCCGGGAAAGAAACTGGAAACGATCGAGTATAAGCGTGGCGACTTCCGCTGGCGTGACGCGCCGGTCACGCATTCGCTGAAGAACATCGGCGCCACAACTTTCGAAGCCGTTGGCATCGACTTGAAGTAAGCTCAACATGAAGCGTAGCGAAAAGGTCAGCACCGACGCTGGGTCGATCACTTCCTTGCAGGACCGGATCATCACTTGTCGCATGTGTCCGCGCCTGGTTGAGTGGCGTAATCGAGTGGCGAAAGAGAAAGTGAAGCGCTTCGCCGATCAGGAGTATTGGGGCAAGCCTGTTCCGAGCTTCGGCGATCCGCAAGCTCGCTTATTGGTGATAGGGCTTGCGCCCGCGGCTCACGGTGGCAATCGGACCGGGCGTATCTTCACCGGAGACCTAAGCGGAGATTGGCTCTTCCGTGCGCTGCACAAGGCGGGATTCGCAAACCAGCCGCAGTCGATCGGTCGTAATGATGGTCTCAAGCTGAAAGACTGTTACGTAACGGCAGCCGTGCGTTGCGCTCCACCGGGGAACAAGCCGGCGCCGGATGAAACCGCCAATTGCAGACCGTACCTGCTGCGCGAGCTTGAATTGTTGACGCGGCTTCGGGTCATCGTCGCGCTGGGCCGTTTCGCGTTCGACGCGGCGATCGCCTCGGTCGGTTTGGACAGAGAGGGGAAACGGGCCCAGTTCAAACACGGCGCCGAGTGCAAGCTGGCGCGGGGAATTACGTTGATAGCGTCATTTCACCCGAGCCAGCAGAACACGTTCACAGGCAAGTTGACGGAGCCGATGTTTGATCGAATATTCTCGCGCACGCGCAAGATCATCGAATGACTTAATGGCTTCGCGAGTCTTTGCAAACTTAGTGCGAAGAGATTCGGTCTCGCGCAAAACAAGCAAAGACTCGCAGAGCCGCAAAACGAAAACTTGGAGATTCAAATGAAAAGAACACTGGTACTTGTCCTGACGCTTCTATCATTTTCAGCGCCCTTCGCCGCGCAGTCTCAGCCCAAGGAGATCGTGCTCGTGAGAGCGGGACGGCTGATCGACGCGCGCGGCGGTCGAGTGTTACCCGATCAAGCAATTCTAATCGAGGGCGACCGGATCAAACATGTGGGTCCGACTCAGTCAATCCAGGCTCCGGCAGGCGCTCGTGTGATTGACCTCTCTAAGATGACGATCTTACCAGGTTTGATTGATTGTCACACCCATCTCACTTTCGAGCCGTCGCACAGCGGATACGAATCGCTGGGCATATCGACTCCGCGCCAGGCGCTTTATGGCGCCAAGAACGCGAAACTGACTCTGGAAGCCGGTTTCACGACCGTGCGCAACGTCGGCGCGGGCGGTTACTCCGACATAGCTCTTCGCGACGCGATCAACTCTGGCGATGTGCCGGGCCCTCGAATCGACGCTTCAGGTCCGGCAATCGGAGTCACGGGAGGCCATTGCGATGAGAGCCTGCTCGCGCCCGAGTTTCATCACAAGGGTGACGGCGTCGCCGACGGCGTGGCGGCGCTTATGCAGAAGACTCGCGAGATCGCAAAATACGGTGCAGACTGCATAAAAGTGTGCGCGAGCGGCGGCGTTCTTTCAAAAGGCGATTCGCCCGAGGCGACTCAATTTACCGACGAGGAGATTCGCGCGGTGGTGATCGAGGCGCATCGCCTCGGCCGCAAGGTAGCGGCCCACGCGCACGGCGCTGCAGGGATAAAACAAGCTGTGCTAGCTGGGGTCGATTCAATCGAGCAC
>DATFWM010000538.1:0-8574 GCA_035259295.1 Blastocatellia bacterium
ACATCCCTCCGCACGCAACAACCGGCCAAGCGTGCCACGGCGCTTTTTCCGGAGCCGTCGTTACCGACAGGTGCAGCGTCGGAACAAGCCAACTCACGTCTCCGACATCAGTCGAGCCGCCTTCGGGATCCGGTTTTGGCGGATCGAACGGTTGAACCGCGCCGTTAAGCCCAGTAGGCTCGACGCCAGTGGCTCGTTGAATTGTTTTCGCGAACTCCTGCTCTTCCGCGGTGTACTGAATCGGCCCAAGCCAAGTAAGATTCGCGTGAATTATTTTTTCTCCGGGCAAGTTCACCAACAGCTCGTAGTCGCCGCCCTGAACCGTTAGCTTTGATTCGACTCCGGCCATCAACGCCGCGCCTTCGGCGATCTTGCGCGCGCGAGCGAGTAGCTCCTCTACTCCAGCCCGCTTGGAGTCTCGCAGCCAGCACCAAACTCTCGCGTACTCCGGCACAACGTTGGGAACGTCTCCGCCCTTTTGAATCGTGTAATGCATGCGCACAGTTGGTTTAACGAACTCCCGCATCCGATTCAAACCGGTCGTAAAGAACTCGAGCGCGGCGACCGCGCTGCGGCCGTTCCACGGATCGGCGGCCGCGTGAGCAGCCTTGCCCTTGAACTCGACGATGAAATCGACTATCGCCTGAGTGCTGTCGACGTCTGCACGAATTCGATCGTCAGGATGCCACGCCAAACAGACGTCAAGATCGTTGAACGCGCCTTCGCGCGCCATGTAGATCTTTCCGCCGATCGACTCTTCGGCGGGCGTGCCGTAAAAGCGAACCGTCCCCTTGAGTTTGCCCGCAGCCATCAGTTCCTTGATCGCGACTGCAGCCCCGAGGCTCGCCGTGCCGAACAAGTTGTGTCCGCAGCCGTGTCCCGCGGAATCGGCTTCCAGAGCCTCTTTCACGGGTTGTGCCTTCTGCGAAATGCCCGGAAGCGCGTCGTATTCGCCGAGGATTCCAATGATGGGCCGGCCTTGCCCGTAACTCGCCATAAACGCGGTTGGCATCCCGGCGACTCCGCGCTTGACCTCGAAGCCTTGCTTCTCCGCGTAATCGGCGAGCAGCTTAGAGGAGCGAGTCTCGCGCAACGCGGTTTCGGCAAATCGCCAGATCTGGTCGCTGATGTTTGTAAGTTCGGCCTTGTGTTTTTCTATGGACGCGACCGCTTCTTCTTTCTTCTTTATGTCGCTGCCAAAGATGACAAGCGGATGTGTCATCAACGTTATTAACAGGATTGCGGTACTACACAACCGAAGGTTCATAAGTATCCTCTTTCACCCAGTAGAATTCGAGACAGTTAGACGTTTTTATATGACAACCTGTTTTTCCGCTTTGCACCCGTCGCACGGGCAAAGCTCGCGGAGCCGCTCCCACGTATAAATGCCGTCGTCGTGTCGGTCGCTGAACATGAATTTCACACCGTAGCGGCCGACGTGCTCGGCCCGCAGCACCGTTAAATCGTCGGCTACGGTTCGGGGATCGAGTATCCGAAGCCCCGTAACTTCACTAACACAGTTGGCGCATAGACACTCGGCCCTTAGGTACTTGATCGGATAGATGCTCACGTGATCGTCGTCCCACCGAACGGTGATCTCAGTAGCGCCGGTCTTCTTTATCTCGATCGGTGTCGGCATAGCAGAATGATGCGTGATCCGTGAGACTGAATATGAGTATTTCACGGATCACGAATCACGAATCACGAATCACTTGTGTTTCCACTTCGGAGGACGTTTTGCGATGAACGCCTCAATTCCCTCTTGTGGATCTTTAAATGACATCAGCTCGTTCAGATAAATGTCTTCCACCCGTTTGAGCGCTTCATCGAACCCGAGCCCCGACGTTCTGACCATCGCTCGCCGAGCCATCTCAAGACCTGGCACGCTCATCTGCCTGAAGATGTGTAGTAGTTCTTCGGCTTTGGCCTCGAGTTCGGTTTCTTCCACAAGGTAATTGACTAGTCCCAATGACTGGGCTGCCTCCGCGCTCAACAACTCGCCAGTCAAGATGACCTCTCGGGCTTTCTTTTCGCCGATCACTCGTGGGAGCACGAAGGCAGCCACAGGCGGAAACACGCCGAGCTTTATCTCGGGCTGTCCGAAGCGCGCCGAGCGGCTGGCGATCACGATGTCGGCAAACGCTGCAAGCTCGCACCCGCCGCCAAGCGCCGCACCTCCGATAACAGCGATCACCGGCTTCGAGACGGCGTTCAGACTCCGAAAGATCGAATGAAATCCATCGATCATCTGAAAAACCGTGTCCGGTTTGTGCTCTTCGATCGACACTCCCGCGCAAAACGCGCTACTCCCCGGCGATGCCGCAAATACAATCGCGCAACCGTCACGCGTTTGACCAACGCGGTTGATTGCGTCGATTATCTCCTTCATCATCGCGATGGTCAGGATGTTCAACGGCGGCCGCGCGAAGGTGATTCGCGCTACGCGATCAGTCACCGAGAATTGAATATCTTTGTAGCGATCCGGCATCGTGTATCCTCATAACTTCATTCTAGCAGAGACCTGTTCCGACATCGTCACTGCCTGATGTACGAGGGCTTCGATTTCTTTTCGCGTGTTGCCCGCGGCCTCTCGATTGGCCATTGAATCCAGATTGACGCAAACGTTATAGAAAGCACCTCGGATTGCCGCCTGCGCAAGCTGGGCGGCGACAGCGACATCCGACAGCGCCGTCGGAGTGCCGATTCCCGCAAGCTCGCCTAGCAGCTTCAGCACTTCAAAGCTACGTCGCGCCGTCTCAAAGGGGGCGTCGATTGCGCCTTGAATCGCTTTTTGAATCGACGCCGCGCGATCCGACTTTTGCTCGTCGGTTTCCTTCGGCAATCGATAAGCGCCAAGCACCGCCTCAAAACTCGCGGCGTCTTCCGCGATTAGCTCTCGCAGCCGCGCGCCCAGACGCACAAGCTCTGATTTGATCTCTTTCAGCCTCGACTCGACCGACGCGTATTTCGGCTTACTGATCGTGATGCTGCATACCATCTGGCCGAGCGACGCCGCCAGCACTCCGCAATAGGCCGAGACGCTCCCGCCACCGGGCGTCGGCGTGCCGGCAGCCACCAGGTCCGCAAAATTGCCCAGACTGTCAGAGAGTGACTGATCGCTCATGCCTCGGCTTCCTCGATGGCAGCAGCCAGCCTGTGTTCGAGGATCTGCTCCTCGCTGAACTTTTCGAGTTGCAGATAGAAATCTGCAACAGCGTTCAGCGCGCTCTGCGGCACCAATCCTACGATCTCGGATCCGACGACCGGGACGCCGTAGCGCTCGGCTTCGCGTTTGATCATCTCAAACGCCCGAAACAGCGGCGTGCCTTCGTGGTTCACCATGTTCATCGAGACTTGCACGATTCCTCGATCCTTCAATTCAAAACCCAGCGCTTTGACGTAGCGCAGACCACCGGATCGATGACGCACGGAGCGGGCGATCTTGTTGGCAATTTCGATATCAGCAGTGCCGAGGTTGACGTTGTAAGCTATCAACGGCGGTCGCGCTCCGACTGCGGTAGTGCCGGCGGTCGGATGAACTCGCGGCTCTCCGAAATCAGGCCGCCGCGCTTCGTTAGTCGCTATTTCGTCGCGGATACCTTCGAACTGACCTTTGCGCAAATTGGCCAGGTTCTCGCGTTCAGGACGGGTCGCGGCTTTCTCATAAAGGTAAACTGGAATACCAAGCTCGCTCCACATGCGTTCGCCGCACGCTCGAGCAAGCGCCACGCAATTATCCATCGTCACTCCCGCGATGGGAACGAAAGGAATCACGTCGGTTGCTCCCATTCGCGGATGCTCGCCGGTATGCTTGTTGAGATCGATCAACTCAGACGCTTTCCGGGCCGCGGCGACTGCGGTATCGACCACGCGATCGGGTGGCGCAACGAAGGTGACAACCGAACGGTTATGATTGGGATCCGATTCGCGATCGAGCAACACCGCGCCTTGAGTTGATTTGATGGCGGCGACTATTTGATCGATCACTTCGGGGCGGCGGCCTTCACTAAAGTTCGGTATACATTCGACTATCCTTAGCACGCCCAGAATGCTAACCGATTAGTTTGGGGCTTGCAAAGAAAGCCGCGTTCGTAGTACCGGATTCATGCGGAAGTTGGTACAGTGATTATTGGACCACTTCCGACTGAATGCGGTACTTACCAAATTCATCAAGGAGCATCGTGCCCAACCAGCCGCTCACAATTCTTTGCCTGGCCAGCTACGAGAAGGGCGAAGCCTTCCTGCGCGAATGCAAGCGGCAGGGCTGCCGCGTTATCCTGATTACCGTCGAAAAACTCTGCGACGCGAACTGGCCGCGAGAGGCGATCGACGAAGTCTTCTACATGCCCGACGGCTATTCGCGCGACGATATCATTAAAGGCGTCAGCTATCTTGCGCGCTCGCAAATTATCGATCGTATTGTTCCGCTTGACGAGTACGATCAAGAGACCGCGGCGTTGCTTCGCGAGCATCTGCGTGTTCCGGGAATGGGCGAGACTACTGCGCGCTACTTTCGCGATAAGCTTGCGATGCGAGTCAAGGCGCGGAGCGAAGGGATCCTCGTTCCCGATTTCGTTCACGTATTGAACTACGACCGGCTGCGCGACTTCATGGGTCAAGTCCCGCCGCCCTGGGTGCTGAAGCCTCGTTCGGAAGCCGCCTCGATGGGCATTAAGAAGCTCGGCACTTCCGATGAGCTGTGGCCGCTGCTTGAAACGCTTGGCGACCGACAGTCATTTTACGTCCTCGAGCAATTCGTGCCGGGTGACATCTTTCACGTCGATTCAATCGTCTCAGATCGAAAGGTGATGTTTGCCGTCCCGCACAAATATGGGCACCCGCCGATGGATGTCTCGCTCGGTGGCATTTTCACGACGCAAAAGATCTCGCGCGATTCATCCGACGCGCAAGCTTTGGACTCGCAGAATCGCAAAGTGATCGAAACTTTGGGACTCGTGCGCGGGGTCACACACGCCGAGTTCATAAAAGCGCGCGAAGACGGCCGCTTTTATTTTCTCGAGATCGCCGCGCGCGTTGGAGGCGCGAACATCGCCGAAGCTGTCGAGGCTGCAACGGGTGTGAACCTTTGGGCCGAGTGGGCGAACGTCGAGATCGCCGGAGAGCAAGGCTCGTACGAGCTGCCTCAGCATCGCGACGATTACGCCGGCGTTGTCATCTCGCTTGCGAGGCAGGAACGACCGGACACTTCAGCTTACGACGATCCCGAGATCGTTTATCGCCTGAACAAGTTTCATCACGCGGGATTGGTCGTCGGATCTACTGACCCACATCGAATCGAGGAGTTGCTTGATCAGTACACTCGCCGTTTTTACGAAGATTTCTACGCGACGCAGCCGCCGGTTGATCGGCCTACATTTTGATCATCGCATGGCGCTTAGTCGTCGTAAGCCGCGGCAGGGCTCCCGGAGGGATGAAATACTCCGAGCAAACGGATGTTCGACTGTCCTGTGTTTTCAACGCAGTGACGGACGCCGCGGGGAAGATAGATGCTTGCACCTGCATTGAACGGTGCATCGCCGTCATCAGTCCACAATCGGCCTTGGCCTTTGATTATGAACATCGCCTCTTCGTAGGTGTGATAGTGCATCGGCGCGCGTCCTGGCGGAATCACGCCAACGAACTGCGTAACTCGTTGCGCGCCGAGGTCTTGATTCACGAGCAGCCTGAAGGTTCGATCCGCAACTGGGATTGCCGGTTGGTCGTTTTCATTAATGACGCGAAACGGCTTGGTATCACCCGGGGGTCGGATCGCCATCTCAGTCTCGAACTCGGCGTAATCTTCAGGGCAACACACGCTGACAATCTCGAGATCGGTGGCGCCGGGGTTCTCAATCTGGTACACGCTGCCCGGTGGAATGTAAACGCCGTCGCCTTCCGCCAACGCGTACGAATGTCCATCGATGTAGCAGACGCTGTTGCCACGCGTCACGTACAGTACTTCTTCGCCGACAGGATTCCGCCGCGCGGGAGATCTGCCTTCAGAATAAGCGCTCACAGACTGGGCGATGTCACGTGCTCCCATCGCTCGGGAGATCGGAACGCGATAACTGCGTGTGCCTTCGACCTCCGCTAGTTCACCGCGCTCGATGACTGCCGCGCCGCTCGACAATTGTTTCATGTGCTTGCCTGGTGAGCGTTCTTACGAATGAACTGGATTATGTCTTCCATCCGCGCGCCAGGCGTGAACAGCTCGCTTACGCCAAGCTCTTTCAGGCGCGGGATGTCTTCATCGGGAATGATGCCGCCGCCGAAGATGATCACATCGCCGAGTCCCTCTTGCCGCGCAAGCTCGACCACTCGCGGGAACAAAGTCATATGCGCGCCGGATAGGATCGACAACCCGATCGCGTCAACGTCTTCCTGAACCGCAGCGGCAACAACCTGTTCCGGCGTTTGACGCAAGCCAGTGTAAATCACTTCCATTCCGGCATCGCGCAAGGCTCGTGCGATGACTTTCACTCCGCGGTCGTGGCCGTCCAGGCCGGGCTTGGCGAGTAATACTCTTATTCTTTCTTCAGACATTGAGACTTTGTGTGCGGCCGGTCGGTGAATCTAAGTATCGTTCAATCGACCTCATTGCCATCCTCAAAATGCCGGCTCCTGATACTCCCCAAAAACGGGTCTGAGCGCCTCGCACATCTCGCCCAGCGTCGCATAAGCTCGCACACAATCAAGCAACAACGGCATCGTGTTCTCACCTGCTCGTGCGCCGGAAGCGAGATTGCTAAGCGTCTTCTCTACTCGAGCGCTGTCACGCTTCGAGCGAAGCTTCTTCAATCGCTCCGACTGAAGCTCCGCGACCGATTCGTCGATCTGAAGGATGTTCACATCCGCAGGCTCTTCCTTCATCACGTAATCGTTCACCCCAACGATGACTTTATCTCGAGCCTCTACCGCTTTTTGAAACTCGTAGGATGCGTCGTGAATCTCGCGTTGCGGGAAGCCTGCCTCGATTGCTTCGATCATTCCACCGAAGTCGTCGATCTTGCGGAAGTACTCGAACGCCCCGTCTTCCATATCGCGGGTGAGCTTCTCAAGGAAGTATGACCCGCCCAACGGATCAACCGTGTTCGCCACTCCCGATTCGTGCGCGATGATTTGCTGAGTGCGCAGCGCGATCAACGCCGCTTCGTCCGATGGCAGAGCCAACGCCTCGTCGTACGCGTCCGTATGCAGCGACTGAGTTCCACCAAGCACCCCCGCCAACGCTTGAATCGCCACGCGCACGATGTTGTTCAAAGGCTGCTGCGCGGTCAGCGAGACGCCCGCCGTCTGCGTGTGAAACCGAAGCGCCCAAGAGCGAGGGTTCTTCGCGCCGAACCGTTCAGTCATCACCTTGTACCAGATCCGGCGCGCCGCGCGGTACTTGGCTATCTCCTCAAAGAAATCGTTATGCGAGTTGAAGAAGAAACTCAGCCGCGGCGCGAAATCATCAACGTCCATTCCGCGATCGATCGCGTATTGCACGTACTCGATTCCGTCGCGCAGCGTGAAAGCGAGCTCCTGAAGCGCAGTCGAACCCGCTTCCCGAATGTGATAGCCCGAGATCGAAATCGGATTGAAGCGCGGAACCTCATTCGTGCAGAACTCGATCGTGTCGACAATCAACCTCATCGAAGGGCGCGGCGGATAGATCCATTCCTTCTGTGCGATGTACTCTTTGAGAATGTCGTTTTGAATCGTGCCGCCGACTCTTTTCCAATCAGCTCCTTGCTTTTCGGCGACCCCGAGAAACATCGCGAAGATCATCGACGCCGGCGCGTTGATGGTCATTGACGTCGTGACTTGTTCGAGCGGGATTTCGTCGAACAGCACTTCCATATCGGCGAGGCTCGAAATTGCAACGCCGCACTTGCCGACCTCGCCTTCGCTGAACGGATGATCCGAGTCGTAGCCCATCAAGGTCGGCAGGTCGAACGCGACCGAGAGTCCGGTCTGACCGTGATCGAGCAGATACTTGAACCGCTTGTTTGTGTCGAACGCGGAACCGAACCCAGCGAACTGGCGCATCGTCCAAAGCCTTCCACGATAACCCGTTGCGTGAATCCCGCGGGTGTAAGGCGGCTCACCGGGAAAACCTAGTTCCGCCTCGTAATCAAAATCAGGCAAGCTGTTCGGCGTGTAGAGTCGCTCGACCGGTGCGAGCGAAACCGTCGTGAAGCGCCCCTTGGTTTCAGGCGCCCGCTTCAGCGCAGGTTCGAGCGTGCGCTCCTCCCATTCGCGTTCGGCTTCTTCGAGAGGGGTTGTCAGATCGATCGCGCTCATAAAGCTCTCCTCGAAACAGAATCACTCGAGAGAAGGAAGATTCGAGGAAGTAAGCTTGATGATAGGTTAGCGTCGCGCGAAGTGTCAACGTTTAGGGTTCTTTAGAACGAACTTGAAACGGACATGACGCTGAAAGCACGAAGGCGAAAGCTTGAACTCAAAACGGTCGCTTACTGCTTCATTTGGCGCCGCCAGAACTGGTTTGGGCAGGCATTGGAGCTGGCGGTCACCGAACGATGGTTCATCGCCGGAGCAATGACCGCTGCGGCCAATAACAAACGGCAGGAA
>DATFWM010000539.1:0-2187 GCA_035259295.1 Blastocatellia bacterium
GGCGGCGCTCGGTTTGGATCCGGCCGATTCAGATTGGGAAAAGATTGGTCGGGATTGCGTTCGGCCGGAAGATCAGGCAGCGTACGAACGACTGCGTCAGAAGCGGGAGCAGATTGTGCGCGACGCCATGACAAAATAAAAGCGGGCTATACGCCTTCTGCGTTCACTTCACGATATAACTGCTCGGTCCGATCAACCATTCTCTCCAGCGAGAACCTGGAACGCGCCAACGCGCTCGCGTTGCGACCAAGGCGATCACGCTCACTCGCATCACTCAATAAACCAGCGACGGCTTTGGCCAGGCCTTCAACGTCGCCGATAGATACAAGCCGCCCGGATTCATCGGCGGTGATAATTTCGCGCGCCCCTTCTGAAACCGTCGAAACGACGGGCACGCCGGCCGCCATCGCTTCAACAATCGACAAACCGAACGGCTCAGCTCGGGCCGGTGAAACGAACACATCAAACGTGACCAGCAGTGACGCGATGTCGTCGATCCATCCCAGGAGCTGAACACGGTCCTCCAGACCGAGTGCTCTAATTAGCTTTTCAAGGCTTGCCCGGTTCTCTCGCCGGTGTGATTTGTCCTCGCCGGCGATAATGAAATCGACGTCCTTGCGGTTCCGACAAATGATTCTGGCGGCCTGGATAAACTCCTCCTGACCCTTAATCGGCGCGAGGTGTCCCACCATACCAACGCGCATCCGAGAAGCTTGTTCCGGGCCAGCCAATTCTCTTCTCTGCTTGAAATACTCGACGTCTATACCATTGTGAATGGTAACGATCCGTTCAGTTGAGAAAATGTTTTGCTCTCGCAAAGAGTCAGCCACGGCTTGAGAAACAGCTATTACACGCGCGGTTCTCCTCAAGGTCAGACGATGAATTTTGCTGAGAGGAAATAAAACGTGCCGCGTCAGCACTAGCCGTGCGCCTGAGCGTCCGGCTGCTAATGCGGCCAGGGGGTAATCACGAGCGAGATGAGCATGGATAATCTCTATCCGCTGTTCGCGCATGAATCGCGAGAGCCGGTAAGCGCTTCGCAGGCTCAGCGCATTTCGCATCGGCAGTTCTATCACGTTTGCCGAAGGTAATGATGAAAGCGCTGCCCGCAGAGGCGAGCCGGGGTTGATGGCGGCAAAGATGTTATGACCGCGCTGTGCGAGTGAATTCGCTAAACCGGCGAGATGTTTCTCGCCTCCACCAATCTCACGCGCCGAACACAGTTGGAGGATTCGCATCGATTGACGAGCAACTCTAGCACAGAGGGTCCCTGCTCGGGGGTCTCAGCCCGTTTGACTTTCAAAAACTGAGGTAGACCGAGGTTACTTCTGTACTGCCTTTGCCACTCCGATGCGCGGCAAGTCTTCGACTTGCCGGAAACTTGCCCAAAGATTATCGGTCTATGACCGTAAAAGAGTGGTCGGGGACCGTGAGAGAAAAAAGCAGTGGCTCCGGCAAGTCGGAGACTCGCCGCCCATCAGAGTGGCGAGCCATAGCGTCAGACACACTTGAGCTTGCCACTAACCGTATAGTACAACGAGACTCCTGATACGCTTCCGCGAATGAATCCAAACAATCAACCGAGCCACACTTGTTTCCTCTGCAAACGTTCCCTGCGTCTGGTCGGCAAGGACTTTACCGGAAAAGAAATTAATAAATGCAACGACTGCGAATATCTGAGCACGCCGCTGTTAGCCAACGATCAGACCCGAGAGTTGTACGACAATCCAGAATACTTTGACGGATGGGGCTGCAACCTCGACTTTGATTACGATCGCTTCGAACCTTCCGTTCACCAGCAAGTCGGCGAGTATCTGAATTTTCTCAAACAGCACACCCAGGGTAAGTCTCTGTTAGACGTAGGCACGGGCGGCGGATTGTTACTGCACATGGCCCGCGAGAACGGTTATGAGGTCGAAGGCACTGATTTATCGAAACACGTCACCGAAGTCCTGCCGGCTAAGGTTGGCATTCCGATCCATTACGGGACAATTGAAGATATCGCGTTCGATCGCAAGTATGACATCATCACGATGCTGCACGTGTTGGAGCACACCACCAATCCACTTTCAACGATGAATCGCGCAAAAGAAATCCTGAACAAGGGTGGTTTCATCATCGTCGTGGTGCCCAACTACCGCAGCCTCGATACGCGGATCAAGGACACGCTTTCCAGGTTTAAACTCA
>DATFWM010000540.1:0-5872 GCA_035259295.1 Blastocatellia bacterium
ATCGCGCTCCAGGGATACTCGACCTTCTCCAGATGATCAACCTCAAAACCTACGTCTTGCAGCGCGACCAGCAACTCTTCTTTTAGATAATGCTTCTCGAGTACGCCATCCAAGTTCAGCACTCCCCTCGCAATGTCCACGCCTCGCGAGTCCTTTGCTCCGAGCTTGATCGCGAAGCCGTTCTTCTTTCCGTTGCTTGTTCTGTCCCTCCATTCAAACAAACGAGTAGTCGAGAAGAGAGCCGATTCGAGCGACGGAACCACGATCAAGAGGTGCCCTTCGGGCGACAGATGTTGAAAGATGGTTTCCAGCGCAGATCGCCGTTTTCGCAACGACGGCTCCAGCAAAGCGTTTATGCTGATCGCGAAGTCGAATCTGTCAAGCCCAGAATGATTGGTGGAAAGATCGAGTTTGAAAAACGTCACGTTTTCCAGCGCTGCGCAGTTGCGCTCGGCCACCTCCAGACACTTTCTGGAGATGTCCACCGCGCACACTGCTTTGAACCTTTCGGCTAGAAGCGGTAAATACCTTCCAACACCGCAGCCGAAGTCGCACACCGTCGAGTCCGCAGAGCTGAACCGATTTATCTGACGCAGGATGGTCCTGCTTCGATCATTCGACAGCGTATTAAAGATTTCGTCGTCGAAACGGCTGGCGACCGTGTCCCAGAATTGTGCGCTCATCTGATTCTCCAAGCGCCGAGCGATACGCTGTCGGGGGGACACAACGGTCACTGCGCTAGAATAGCTACCGCGCTTTGGGGGTTCTCTAAGTGAGATCGCGGTATAAGAAGATAGGCGTAGAATATTACGGAAAGGGGTCGAGTGTCAATATCAATGGGAGGATTTTACGACTGGACACTGATTAAGCGTCGGACTTACCGGCAATTCAGAGCGACGATCAAGTGTTCCGTCTGCCAACCCCGTTAGGGGTGAAATGTTTATAGTGACCCATGCCCTGCGAGGGTCCGAGATCCGTTAGGAGCGGCATTGACTTCCAACTGCTCTGAACATTGCACCCCTACGGCGTTGGGCAATGATCACAGTCTCGATACTATAAACATCCCACCCCTCCGGGGTTCCAGAGAATGCTCGGAAGCCGCTCTCCGCCTACGACGAGAATTGCTCGCGACTTCAAGTCTCACTTTTGACTACAATCGACAGCCGGGTGCTCGCATGCGGACGTAATGCGCAGGACGTAGAGACGTCGAGCTTGCGTGGGCATGTGTCCACGGCGCCTAGCGTCCTCCGAGGTTTCACTTCTTCTCCCATACAAAATCGTCGGTCGACGTCACGCTTTGTCCGTAGCTTGGTTGCAAGTACTTTCGGAAAAAAGCCAACTGTTTCTTCCACGCGTCAAGACGATGCGCACGCTGAGTGAAGCCGTGGCCCTCGCCAGGATAGGTGAAATACCAATGTGGCTTTCGCTGAGCCTTCAACGCCGCCACAAGCTGCGCTGATTCATAGGGCGGCACCTGCGGGTCTTGCTCGCCATGCATGATCAACAGGGGCGTCTTGATCTTCGCGACGTCCAACAGCGCGTTTGCCTTTCGATACACATCCGGCTTTTGCTCAGGCGTGCCTCCCATTTTCATCATCCACCGAATCGCCGAGTTTCGGTTAGTCCGCTCGTTGTAAGTTCCGCGATCGACTACGCCATAAAGCTCAATCGCGCATTTGAACATTTCTGGGTACTTCGTCACGGCATATGCGACCATTGTCCCGCCGTGACTTCCACCGCCGATGGCGATTCGCGCGGGATCGGCGAAGCCCTGGCTAATCAAGTACAGCGCGCCGGCCGCCACGTCATCCATCTCTCCGCCGCCGCTGTCTTCGACGTTGAGGTTGCGAAACTTCTCACCATAGCCCGAGCTACCACGATAATTTGGTTCCAACACGACGTAGCCTTCTTGCGAAAGATAAAGCGCCCACGGGTCCCAGTTGAATGCATCTTGCCCTTCCGGCCCGCCGTGAATCCACAAAACGGTCGGATAACGAATGCCCGGTTTGAAGTCCACAGGTTTGTAAAGGATCGCCGAGATTTCGAGCTCGTCTTTGCTCTTGTAGCTCACTCGTTCCGGGATTCGAAATCCAGCGCGCGCGAAGTCCAGCGGGAGAGTCCGCGTCAAATACTTTGGCGATGAGTTCGCGCCGACGCTCGCGAGCATCAGGTTAGGAGTGTCAAGCGGCGAGTTGCGAATGAAATAGATCTTGCTGGAATCTGGAGACCATTGAGGATTGGTCTCGAATCCGGCGGCCTTTACGCCATCACAGAGAAGCCTCGTCGAGTAGTTATCGGTTGCGACGATCCAGATGTCGCGAGTTTCGCGGCTGACCTGATTCGAAACGATGGCCATCCATTTTCCGTCTCGAGAGAATATGGGCGCTTCATCATCCCACTCGCCCTTAGTGACTTGCTTCGGCGCTCCGCCGTTTGCAGGAATCAAGTAGACCTTGTCCCATCCGGTATCCTGCAACACAACCGCCAGGCTCCTGCCGTCTGGAGTCCACGCCGCGCGGCCGATGGCCCAGCCTCCTCCGCGATCCGTGGGTGCGGTGTACAATTCGATCGGCTCATTCTTGGCTCTTCCGGTCGAGGCGTCGAAGCTCAGGACCTTCAGCTTGCCGCTGAAATACTTGAGTGCGCGTTCTGTGTAAGAGATTCTGGTTCCGTCTGGTGACCACGCGGCGTTCCCTTCGTCAGATTCACTCGAAGTCAAGTAACTACTGGTCAGCCCATCTGCGCTGACGACCATCAAGTCATTGTTGCCACGCCGTCCGGTTTCAAAGAGAATCCAGTTTCCCTTAGGCGACCACTGCGGCTGCCGATCCGAAGCGCCCCTTGGATCACCCGCTCCCGCTGGCGCGTTAGTTAAACGCTTTGGCTCTCCGCCCGCGGCGTCAACAACCCAGATTCCTCCCTGACTCGTGAAAGCGAGCATCTTCCCATCTGGCGACCACGCGATCCCGGATTTGGCGCCCACAGTGGTGGTCAACGTCGCGGGCCAACCTCCCTCCGATGGCATCAAAGCGATCTGTTCGTTGCGGACCATCGCGAATTGGGTCCCATCCGGCGACAGCACCGGCGCGCCCAGCGGCTCAACCGCCAGCACGTCTTCGAGCGTGATTTTTTCAGACTTGGCGGCTTGCTGAGAAAGTACCGAGGCGGCTGGTGTGACAACGATTAGGATGACTGCTAGGAGTCTAAGCGGTTGGTAGATCATAGGAGCCTCCAACGAAGAGGTAGTTTCTCAATTCTTGAAATCTGGACGAACGTCTTCGAATGACAATTGCGGGCTGGGCGTCTCCGGTTCAGCTTCAGAAGCTTGAGCGGAGACCTGAGGACGTAACGCCTTCTGCACGTCGCGCAAGTTGAAACGAATGAGTCTATCTGTAAGCAATACCGCAGGGATCCGCCCCGCCCGGCGCAATCGATGAACGGTTGCCTCACTCACTTGCAACACTTCGGCAAGCTGGCGAGCGGTCAGGTATTCGGCGCGTTTGTCTCCGGCGCGTTCAACGCCCGATTCGGTTTTGGTGGGATCCGTTTGTCGCTCTGCTCGCACTTATTTTTTCACCGGCTCAAGTGAGAATGCCAACGGGGCAGATTCGGATTCGTTCACGTCGATCTGCTTCGTCTCGGTTTTGTAGCCGCTTGCGGTAGCGGTGACTCGATATCTTGCTCGCTCGGAGGGCACGCGAAAGGCAAACTCGCCGTGGTTGTTGGTAATGTAACTCATTGAAAGCGAGCGAACGTGCTTATGCTCCCTTTCTTCTGCTTCGGTCGGTACTCGAACTAGCTTAAGCTGGACACCGGCCAATGAAGCGCCGTTGGCAGCGAATACCGCGCCGCGCACGAGTGAAGTTCGGTGTCGGACTCTCTCGAGGCGAATAGTCTTTACGGTCGTTTCCTGACCCTCCTCAACCTGTTGCATCTGAACCAGGGTGCCCCCTTGATAGCCCTCAGCGTCAAAGCTCACCGTGTAATCATCCGGCTCGAGCTCTAGCTTATAGTTTCCTGCTTGGTCCGTCTTCGCCTCTTTGATGGAGCGGTCGCGGCTGCGCATCGCTCGGACTTCGGCGCCGGCGAGCGGCTTGCCCTTTTCGTTTTCGATCTTACCCTTGAGTGTCCCCATCCTTTGTGAGGCAGACGCGGCAAGCAGCGTTGACAGAATTAGGAGTAAACCAACCAAACACTTCCTCATCGACTTTATCCGTTGAATCTCAAATCGCGGTATTGATTCGTTCATTGATTCTCTGTTGAGAACCAAGAAAAGTCAACGCCGGCTCCTTGTCACATGTTTGTAAGGGCGGCCCTCTGTGGCCGCCCCTCGCCGGGCACGAGATGGATCATCGAATGAGGAGCGGCCACGGAGGAAAACCCTTACAAGCTAGCAATCGTTGCAGTTCACAAGCATCCGGCTTTTGCGTTGGTCACGGAAAGTTTCTATCATCAAATCGGCGATTCGATTGTGAGAATTATAGGCGGAATTTATAAAGGTAGAACGTTGCGCACTGCGAGAGGATTGGAAACCAGGCCCACATCGGACCGCTTGCGCGAAACGCTTTTCAATATTCTTGCGCCTCGAGTCGAGGGCAGCCGTTTCCTGGACATCTGCGCCGGTTCGGGAGCGGTTGGCATTGAAGCGCTGAGCCGCGGCGTAAACCACACAACCTTCATCGATCGCTCTCGCCACGCTTGCGCGGTGATCGAGGCGAATCTCAGTGCGCTTGGCATCAAAGACGAAGCAAAGATTATAAACTCCGACGCGGCTGCGGGGCTTGGACGACTTGGCAAGCAGTCCAGCCGGTTCGACATCGTCTTCTTCGATCCGCCTTATGCATCCCAAGTTTACGAAGGCGTTATGAACCTGCTCGGCTCCGGCAATGTATTGTCAACTGAAGCTATCGTTGTGGTCGAGCACCGGGCAAAGACCCCGCTGAAATCTTACTACGGCAAGCTGCGGGTATTTCGTGAGCTAAAACAAGGTGAGTCCGCGATTGCGTTTTATCAATTGCTCGCTGGCGGGTGACGGCTCTCACATGTTAGTATCGCTCGCCTTAAGATTGTGCTATTAGAAATCCGGGAACTACGCTGATGCGGCGCGCAATTTATCCGGGCTCATTTGACCCGATTACAAAGGGCCATCTCGATATAATCGAACGCTCGGCAAAGCTGTTCGATGAGGTCATCGTTGCCCTTCTTCTGAATATCGACAAGCATCCGATGTTCACAACCGAAGAGCGGGTCGAGATGATTCGCGAAGTCGTACCATGGAACAATGTGCGAGTCGGCACGTTCGAGGGATTGTTGGTTCACTACGCGGTCGCGCAGCAAGCCCAGTTTGTCGTTCGCGGTATTCGCGCGATTTCGGATTACGAATACGAGCTTCAGATGGCGTTGATGAATCGAAGACTCGAACCAAGCGTGGAAACTGTATTTTTGATGGCTGGAGAAGAGTATTCATACATCAGCTCGCGATTAATCAAAGAAGTGTTCAACCTCGGGGGCTCAATCACGGAGCTCGTGCCCGAATTGGTGGAGAAGAGGATGCGCGATAAGATAGGGAAGGAATGAAGGCGGTCGATAGCTCGATCAGGAGGAGACGATGAGCAGCGACAATATGCAACGCCAAATGGATTTCATACTTGAGCAGCAAGCGCAGTTCAACGAGAAGATGGTGCAACTTGAGGACAAGATGATTCAGCTTGAAGACAAGCAGCGTCAGAACACAGAAGACATTACGAAGCTCGTGGGCGCTGTAATGAACCTGACGATTCATGTTCAAGAATTGGTCGAACACGGTAAGCAAACTTATAAGCGAATCGACGAACTTGCCGAGCGCGGCAAAGAAACGAACGAGCGTCTGAAT
>DATFWM010000541.1:0-5737 GCA_035259295.1 Blastocatellia bacterium
CCAGAAAACGACGCGCCGGAGGAAGCACTTCACTTCGGAGCCAGTTGGCGCTATCGCTCTCGAACGGCGTCCAATAGTCTCTTGCCGCAAGGACTGAATCGACGGACACGGACTCGCCTCGCATAACCACACCGCGTTCCTCGAGCCACCAAACCGCCCATCGGTAGCCTGCGTCGACGTAGACCTTGCAGTCCGTGCACGCGAAGTATGAGTTGTTCATTCCGCCACCCCGCTGGACCGGCCCTTTGTTTTGCCAGCTTCGGTGCTCTGGGCTAGAATGATGCCCGGCGCCGAAATCGCCCGAAATCTGATTCGCCACTTCGAATCGAGCACACGATACCGAGAGTGCGGTTCGGAAGTCCTCAGAACGGGCTCAATTTTCCATCAAAGAGGTTTCTCAAAGGCAACCCATGAGCGAGCAGGCGAGGCACTTCTACCAGTTTGGCCGCTTCCGCGTAAGCGCGGTCGATCGACTGCTCTTCCGCGACGATGAAGTCATCCCGCTCACCCCAAAGGTCTTCGATATTTTGCTGACCTTGATTGAGAGCAGCGGCCAGGTCCTTTCAAAGGAAAGCCTGATGAAGAAAGTCTGGCCGGATACTTTTGTCGAGGAAGGAAACCTTACGCAGAACATCTCGCTATTGAGGAAGGCGCTGGGCGAAGGGCAGAACGGGAACCAGTACATCGAGACGGTTGCAAGGCGCGGGTACCGATTCGTGGCGCCGGTCCGCGAGTTGAGCAATGCCGAAAACGCGACTACAGGTTTGGCAACAAGTCGTGAAGACAGCGGCCTCGTGCTAGCGACGCGCTCGAACAGCCGTCGGCGAATTGCATTTGTGGCGCTGGTCGTGCTTATTGCGACGGCCGCCGCCTTAATCTACTTCACAAGAGGCAAAACGGTTGACGGCAGCAGCGCGGTGATCGAGTCAATAGCGGTGCTCCCGTTCGCCAACGAAGCTCCCGACACGGATGCCGAGTACTTCAGCGACGAGATCACCGAAAGCTTGATCAACAACCTCTCGCAACTGCCAAAGCTTCGAGTCGTGCCTCGCAGCGTCGTCCTCAGCTACAAAGGGCAGGCCGTCGATCCGCGCAAGATCGCGCGAGACCTGAGCGTTCGCGCGGTGCTGACCGGGAGAGTGCACAGGCGAGGCGATAACCTGAGCATCCAGGCGGAGTTGATCGACGCAGCTAATGTCTCACAGGTGTGGGGTCAACATTACGATCGCAGAGTCTCAGACATCCTTCTGGTGCAGGAGGATATTTCTCGCGACATCTTCGAAAATCTGCGGCTGAAGCTGAGCGTCGAAGAGAAAAAGCAGGTCGACGCGTTTAGTCTGTACCTGAAGGGCCGCAACTACTGGAACAAGCGAACTGAAGACGGTCTTCTACAAGGCATCGAGTATTTTCGACGGGCGATCGAGGCAGATCAGAACTACGCTCCCGCTTACGCCGGGCTGGCCGACTGTTACAACATGCTTGTGGTCTACGGGATCAACCAGCCGAAAGAAGCGTTCCCGAAAGCCAAGGAGGCTGCGACGCAGGCGCTGAAGATTGACGATACGCTCGCGGAAGCGCATACGTCGCTTGCCTTCATCAAGCATCGCTGGGATTGGCAGCGCGCGGAGGCCGAGCGAGAGTTTCAGCTCGCGATCACTTACAAACCCAATTATGCGCCGGCTCATCAGTGGTACAGCTCGTACCTTGTTGCGATGGGCAGATTCGACGAGGCGATCGCCGAAGCGAAGCGCGCTGAAGAGCTTGAGCCCCTTTCATTCATCAGCAACTCGCATGTGGGTTGGATCCTATATCTCGCGGGGCGCAACGAAGAGGCGATCCAGCATTGCAAGAGACTGCTGGATGTCGATCCGAATTTCTTTCCGGCGCGCCGATACCTGGGACTGTGCTACGAGCAAAAGGGAATGTACAGGGAGGCGATCGCCGAGTTTCAGCAAGGCGCGAAACTGTCAAGTAGTCCTTTGATGCTTTCGCTGCTTGGCCACGCTTACGCCGCGTCGGGAAACAAGACGGAGGCGTTGCGAATACTCACGGAGCTCGACCGGCAAAAGCAGCGATACGTCTCGCCCTACACAGTTGCAACTATCTACGCGGGGCTCGGCGACAACGATACAGCTCTCAAATGGTTGGAGAAGGCATTTGAGGATCGCGACATCTGGCTGATGAATTTGAAAGTGGACCCGATATTTATGCAGTTACGGTCTGACCGAAGATTCTCGGCTCTGCTCGATCGAATTGGGATCGAGTCATAGTCGCTAGATAGTCTCAATCAATCTAGTCAAGAGCGCCGCCCGGCGAGGAATATCGCTGATGATGATGTGCTCGTGTTCGGCGTGAGCCCCTGCGCCGTCCACTCCTAACCCGTCGAGCACAGGCACGCCAAGCGCCGCAATGAAGTTTCCATCGGAGCCTCCGCCAACCGAGCCTTCCTTCAAATCAAGGCCAATCTCCGAAGCCAACCGTTTTGCGCGCTCAAACAGCTCGGCTGTCTCGGGCGTGCGAACGAGCGGCGGACGATTTATTCCCCCGCGCAATTCGATGCGAGCGCCTTCGAGAATCGGTTGCAGATGCGCGAGCGCGTCTCTAATTCGTTCGCCTTCGTCAACGGTCGCAAAGCGCATATCGATAAAAGCGTGAGCTTCGGCGGCTATCACGTTTGAAAGCACTCCGCCTCGCGCGACGCCGACGTTGAGTGTTGTTCCGCACGCGTAGTCGTTCAGTTTGTTGATCGCTAGAATCTGATGCGCAAGTTCGGTAATCGCGCTCACTCCTGCTCGGGGATCGTTCCCCGCGTGAGCCGGGCGGCCCCGAATGATCAGCTCGAACTCGCCGACCCCTTTGCGCCCGGTCTTGACCGTCCCTCCCGGTATCGGCGGCTCGAGCACCAGCGCAGCGTGTGAGCTCCGCGCTTGCTCTTGGACAATGCTGCGTGAAAAGTGACTGCCGGTTTCTTCGTCGCAAGTCATCAGCAACGTAACCCGCCGACGAGTGCGCAGCCCGAGATCTTTGATTGCTCGCATTGCGAAAGTGGCGAGCATCACCCCGGCCTTCATATCGAAAATGCCTGGTCCGAAAGCTCGATCGGCTTCAACCTTGAAGGGTCGGGTTGCAAGCGTACCAAGAGGCCAAACGGTGTCCAGATGCCCGACGACGAGTAGCTGCGTGTCGTCATCCGACATTTTGTCAGCGCAGTCAAACCGCGCGAGCAGCGTCGATCCGTAAGCGGGGTCGGTGATCAGCCCAATCGCGGCACCAGCCCGACCGAGCGTCTCCGCGAGATTCTCGGCGATCCGACGCGTCGCTTCCGGCTCGCGGGACATCGACTCTTGTTCGACCAGCCAGCGCGCGAACCCGAGCATCTCCGGAAGACGATCATCAAAGTAAGACAAAAGCGAAGGGCCGCGAGAATCGTTTGTCATCGAATCTTTTTAGCAGAGGTCTGGCACCAATGCCAGCAATCGGCATCGCAAACGGCAGCGAGCGTGTTGCAAGAAGCAGAATGCTATCAGGAGCGCTCGCCATCGCTCGCGGTGGTGAAACGGTGGTGAAGCACAGGCAGACGTTCGAGTTACTTATTTTGCAGCGCAGTATCTATCACCGAAGCGAGGTCGTTTACGAAGTCTGAATTAGGATTGAATCCGCCGCGCGGTCGGCCTACCGTGTTGCCCTGACGGTCCAGAATGACAATGGTCGGAAGCTGGCCGCTCTTGCCGCTAAGACGCTTGAACGCGGCCTGGCCCGTATCGCGCAATACGACGACAGACTTGGCGTCGCCGCAGGAGTTCGTGGCGTCGCCCGCGGGGGCGGGGCCGACGCTCACCCAGTAAATCCCGACGTCCTTTCCCTGGACCCGTTCGGAGAGCGATTCAAGTGCCTTCAAACCCTCGCGGCACTGCGGATCCTGCGGGCCGCTGAACATCAGCACGACCACTTTTCCGCGCAAGCTCGAAAGGCTGACCGGCTGCCCATTGGAAGCAGTGAAGCTGAAATCCTGCGCGCTAGCCGACATTGCGGCTAACCCTATGACTGCAATCGCTATAAGTACTGTTCTTAGTTTGTTCGACATTGATACATGCTCCATGCGAAGAAAACTGTGACACGGATTAGATGCTGCTCGACGCCAAGTTGTTTCACGCCTGTCAGGCTCGCATCAGCTTCAAGTTTACCACATCCGAGTATGAGCGCGCTTGGATGGCTGCCGCTCCCGAATCTATAATGTGGCTCGATCATGATTTCAGCAGTGCTCCTGGCGGCGGGCGAGTCGCGTCGAATGGGAGAGTTCAAACAGTTGCTGCCGGTTGGCGACAAGACCTTCGTCGAGTGCTGTGCCGACAACCTTCTCGAGTCTCGCGTCGATGAACTCATCATTGTGACCGGCCATCGCGAAACGGATGTCAGGAGAGCGATAGGCGATCGGAGCGTCAGGTTTGTTTATAATTCTGACTATCAGTCTGGCATGGCTTCATCGATCAACTGCGGCGTAGAAGCAGTTTCGGAAAACGCCCAAGCCTGCATAATCGCTCTTGTTGATCAGCCTGAGGTGGGTGCCGATGTCATCAACCGACTGATCCAGACATACGAGCACTCACACCCACTCATTGTTGTTCCCTCGCATGAAGGAAAGAACGGTCATCCGATCCTTTTCGATATCAGTCTTCGACAAGAGATTCTAGCTATGGATCCCGAACAAGGATTGCGGCAGGTGGTTCGCGCGCACGCCGACCTGATCGCGCGGGTCGAAGTTTCAAGCCCGGCGGTGCTCGAAGATTATGATTGGCCCGAAGACTATCAACGAATGGTGGATCAGACGTAATGGAAGCCGACGTGGCTACAGGCTGCTCAGCACTTACTACCCATCGGCTACTCGGTGCCCAAAAAGAAAACGAGGCCCTCAGCTCGAGGACCTCCGGGCTGCTTTAATCGTGTAACTCTCTAGACGGCTATTCTTTCCGATCGCGAAGCGAACGGAATCACGCGGCCCTGGCGGCGTGCGAAGTGCGCTTCTCTCATGCGCGCGGCTCTCAGCACCGCGCTATTTGCGGCAACCGATGACGCAAGCAGGTAGCTGCGACCGCCGCATTGTGAGCAGTTGCCACGCCGATCCAAATAAGTTCTGATCGCGTGCTCTTCTTCGCCCGAACAGTTGCCGCAGATTATCTGAACACCAACCGTGAGCAGAGCCGTGCGTGGCTCGCTCAACTGCGACGGATCAGCGTTCCGTCCTCTCATCAAAACAATACCTGCCAAGGCAACCGCAACCGTTATCGCAGCAATGATCGTCAGCATAGTTTCTCCTCGAAGCAATAGTGTAAATCCTTATCAAATCCCACCTTTCAGTATCGCCTAGCTTCTATACGAACAAAAGCGAAGCAAAAGATCGACGAACGACTTACAGCAATGCTCGTGCCAGCCTTCTCGCAGGTGGTAGCATCATTCAGGGAAAGGTGATCCGTTCCTAGGCGGCGACTTAGAAGGCGCTCGATGCCCGGTGTTTAGCGACGAATGGGATAGAATTGCACACAGCCGGTACAAAGCTGCGCATTCGAAAGTTTCAAATCGAACGTCGCTCTCTACTTACAAACTGATTGCGATGCCTGCATCAAATTGACTTGTCAACCAGTGATGGTCACCCACGCCGGCCTGTTATGGAGCGCCACAACAGAAGGACTATGACCGCCCCGACTACCGCCAGCAAGAAGTGGAGCAACCGATGAGGGTG
>DATFWM010000542.1:0-3061 GCA_035259295.1 Blastocatellia bacterium
TCGAACCTGCTCGCGAGATTGTCGGCGTCAAGCGTCGGCGGATACACGACGGTGAACGGAAACTCGTATCGCTCGAGCAGCCAGCGAACCCAACCCGACGGCATCGATCCGCCGTAGCGGTCCCACAATCCGATTCGCATCGCCCGCAGCTTGTAAGCTTCGCCGCTCGGCTTTGAAGCTACCACGTCGAAGCTTAACCCGATTTCGTCGGCGAGCCTTTGCAATTTGGCGAGCGTAGTAGGCTTCGCGGAGATGAAAATCGCGCCCGGTCCGTAGCTCTTTTCACCGTTGATCGGCTGCTTGAGCCAGTAGACTTCTTCGCCGTCTTTGAGCAGGCGATTCACTGCGATGATCGAATCGTTGACTCGATGATCAAGCAGATAGCCGGCGGCGTTCGCGACGTTGTTGATTCTTCCAGGCGCCGGTTTCACCAACCCGTTGATCTTCTCGAACGGTCCATCGAATCCATCAAGCACACGATCGAACACAACTCCCATCTGATAAGCGACCGTGTATCCCGCGTTGTCGTAAGGCGGAATCGGCGCGCCGCCGGGATATGGAAAATCGTCGGGGTGATCCTGAGGCTCGAACATGTCGAGGACGTGAGGCCGAAACGCCTGCGCGGTTTTCACTACATACGAACCCGCAGGGTAAGTCTTGCCCGCGATAGTGAAAGAGCTTGTCGCCCGATGAATGGTAATTCCTGTCTTGGCCAGCGTGTTAATGAACTTAGTTGCGGTGAGAAAGTCTGGTTGATCCGACGGAACGATGAAGCCACGCGGGTCGCGCTTGTCTGGCGCGCGCAGCATCTCCCAATACTTCATCGGAAGCCCGCGCTGCTGACCGCCGAAACCTTGCGGGCTGTCGCCGGGCGCGTCCGAAGCTATTCCAGCCATCCGCCGCTCTCGCTGTTCCGGTCCGGCGGGCGCAGCGGCTTGTGGCATGTCCTTCGCGACCGCCGCTTGAACCTCGGCGATTTTCTTTGGCGTTATAGTCCAGTAATCGCGACTACCGCGCTCGATTGAGTTCTTGCCCATTCGATAAATGTTGAACAAGAAATCTTCGCGATGCTTTGACGCAAGATCGAGCACCGCGCGATTAGCGGTGATCGAGTAATCAATTGATTGCCGGAAGCGCCACTTTTGAGGCGCGACTGGATAGGGAAGATCGCCCTTGGCGAGTTGCCGCTGGAGCAGAAAAGGAATCTCAATCGGTGTAGGATTGCCAATCGATTCGGTTAACAACCCGATCATATTGTGAAAGTACACAACCGTTCGGAGTCCGCCGTTCCACCAAGTCGAGTAAGATGAGCCTGATCGCATAGTCGCGCCCGGTTTGTTCTCCGCAACGAAACGGCCGTGCATCGCCGCGCCTACAAGATCGATTCCCAACGGAATGAGCGGATCGAGATTGTAATTGAACGGATCGCGAAACGGCGGCGCGAACAAAACCGTTCCCGCAGGTCCGGTTTGATGATGGTTGTAGACGATCTGCGGAAACCACTCGTGGAAAAACTGGTGATTGATCGCTTCGGTCTCCGGCTGATTTGACATATAAAAGTCGCGATTGTTGTCGTGACCGATGTACTTCTGATAAAGCCTTGGCAGACCATTGGTCGATCGCTTCGTTGGGTCTTGCTCGCGCATGTACCAGTTGGCCACCAGGTCCAGTCCGTCAGGATTCACGGGCGTGGCAAGCAAGATCACATCTTTCAGAATTCGCAACGTCTCTGGATCATTCATGCTCACCATCTGATACACGAGTTCCATGAGCTGCTGCGCGCCGAGGACTTCGGTCGCGTGCAAGCCGCCGTCGATCCAGACTACGGCTTTGCCTTCAGCCGCGAGCGCGTGAGCTTGCTCGTCGGTCAATCCTTCAGCCGTCGCGAGTCGCCGCGCAATCTCTTTGTAACGGTCAAGCTTTTTGTGATTCTCCGGAGCGGTGATGACAGCCATCACCATCGTTCGGCCCTCGGCGGTCTTGCCGATCTCGACCAGCTTCATCCGGTCAGATTGCGTGGGGAGTTTCTTCCAGTAATCGACAAGCTGAGTGTAGTTGGCGAGCTGATAGTCATCGCCGAAGTTGAAGCCCAGTTGCTCTTTTGGAGTTGTAATCTTCGACTGAGCGATTGCGCTCGCAGCGATCGATATCACTAACACTAGCAGCGAAGCAAGATGGAACGTTCGCCTTCTCATAACACCTCAATAAATGACGTTCGAGTTTCCACTGTTGGAGAGCCGACGGGGTGTTAGTATACCTGACTCAGGGAAACGATCAATAGCGGAAGCGCCAGCTGGATTTGACACTGAAAGACGCTGCAAATTAGCGAGTCTTGGCGGCTTTGCGCCACACGCATTCCGGGAAGGATTTCGCGCAAAGATCGCGAAGACGCCAAGAGAATCGCGCGCGCTGTGTTCGTGACTGACGCCCGCCATCTCTCACTGAGACGTGAAGATTCGCAGCTTGTAGTTCAGGCTCCCTTGAAAAGCGCTGACCCCGATGATGTACGTCCCAGGATCGAGTTGCTTAGCGATCAACTCATTCGATGTCGGTCCCGCGCTGAAAGAGATCAAATTCGGATCATCAAGCGAGGTCTTCTTCTTACTCACATCAGAAGTGAACAGATACATGTCGAGATCTCCCGAACCCGAAGTCGGCTCCAGCACGATGAAAACGATGCGCGTCTGTTCTACGGTGAACTTGAACAGGTCTTCGATGGGGTCGCTCGTTCCATCATTAAGAGTTATCCGCAGCACGGCATCATCGGTCGCAGAGGCGCTTCCCGACAGCTCCACCGGGATGTTCAGCATCTGGGCTTTATTCTTCTTATCATTCGGCTCCTTCTCGTCGACCAGGGTAGGCGGTGCGGTGCTTATGCCATTGATGATGAAGTCTATACCGCTTTTCACTTGACCAGCGGAGACTGAAACGGGCACGAAGACGCTTGCCGAGTTCGATGAATTTCCCGGCCCATTAAAAAACTCCTCCGCGACAGGAAGCGGGACTTGATTACCGAGCGGGCCGATGCCGGATCCTTTGATCGCGTTCGGATTGATTTGCT
>DATFWM010000543.1:0-5204 GCA_035259295.1 Blastocatellia bacterium
CCCGGTTCCGTCCTTCAAGTACGTAACGGCCAGCTATCTCCGTTTTGCTCCCATCTACTTCTTGATACAGCATCGGCTTGTGCTCGCGAATCTGGCCGGCCGGTGTGTCTAACAAAAGATCGCCTTGATCGTCTATGCGAATACTTTGCGCGCCCTCAAAAGAGATTCGTATGCGGCCGGGATCGGCTCCCGGAGCCACTTTGAAGTCGTATTCCAACCGTCGTTGAGTTCCGTAGTAGATCATCTCGATGCCCGGATAGACGTCCTGGCACCTGACCCTGGCGTAGTTGGACACATTGGTCCTCCACCTGGTCGAGTCATTCCCGATGAAGTAATTGCTTTTTCCAGGCAACTCATCGACACCAATGATGCTCGACGCAGCGCTTGCTCCGATTAACTTCGTCCGCAAGACAGACGACCGCATGTCGGCCATGGAACGTTCAGTTGAATGAGAGGCTGGGCTATAGTTCCAAAAACTCAGCACCGATTCGGTCGGTCGCAGAAATAGACTGTAGCCGTCGCCCCTTGCAAGGAAGTTCGCGCCTCCTTCTGCCTGACCTTGATTGGATTCAAACATCAGCGGCAATCCGCCGAACGCTTCACGGGGCTCATCACATCTGGCTGTATCCTGCTGAGTGGAGCTGCATTCGGAAACAGACGCGCGACGCGGCATCTTCCCAACAGGTCGGCCATCGGCCGGATCTTGCGTCGAAAGCCCTACGCCGCTGATGGAAGTGCTCAACGCAGTCCAATTGAGCGAACTCGCCATCACGAGAACAGTGAGCAAGGACCTTCGATTGACTCGCGTTCTCATCGGTACATTCCGCTAGTTTACATTCTCGACCGCCGGACGCTCTTTTTTGGAAGGGATAAGCTGGCAATCGATCGCAGGCCCGATACTAACACCGCGTGATTCTGGTTTCAAACGAGCGTAGACAGGACGCCAAGCTAACTCGAAGGCGAAATGCTGGCAGCACCGTACGTGGCAAGGCTCGTTGCTCGGTGATATTCTTCAGCAAATTCTGAATCGGAGTATCTATGAAACGAATCTCGGCATCAGCATTGTCATTTGCGATCGTTCTATTGAGTCAACCTCTTTCAATCACGAGCGGGCAGAATTCAGATCGCGTGCGCGAGTATCGTCGCGCGCACGAAGCCGAAATCATCCTTGAGCTCGCCGATCTGCTCTCGATTCCTAATGTAGCGTCGGACACGACGAACATCCAACGCAACGCCTCGAAGCTGATCGAGCTGATGAGCCATCGCGGGATCCAGGCTCGATTGCTCAAAGGCGACGGGCCGCCCGCGATCTTCGGTGAGTTGAAGACGCCAGGCGCGACTCGCACAATCGGGTTCTACGCTCACTACGACGGTCAGCCCGTCGAGCCTTCGAAGTGGGCCAGCGATCCGTTCAAGCCAACTTTGCGTGATAAGCCTCTCGAATCGGGCGGGCGTATCATTCCGTTTCCGAAGGCTGGCGAAAAGTTCGATCCTGAGTGGCGCTTATACGCGCGGTCGGCATCCGATGACAAGGCTCCGATTGTCGCGTTGCTCGCGGCGCTCGACGCGCTGAAAGCATCGAACGCAAAACCTACCGTTAATCTTAAGTTTCTTTTCGACGGCGAAGAGGAAGCGGGATCGCCTCACCTTGGTGACATCACTTCGCGCAACGCAGGGCTGCTCGGCGCTGATGTGTGGATATGCGCCGACGGGCCGGTGCATCAGTCGCGACGGCAGCAAATCTATTTCGGTCTGCGCGGGATCGTCAAAGTCGACATCACTGTCTACGGGGCGAATCGCGCGTTGCACAGCGGGCACTACGGCAACTGGTCGCCTAATCCAGCGATGCGTTTGGCTAAGCTGCTGGCGAGCATGAAGGACAACAGCGGGCGCGTGTTGATTCAAGATTTCTACGACGGCGCCCAGCCTCTTGGAGAAGAAGAGAAGAAGGCATTGAAAGAGATGCCTGCTACAGATGTTGATCTGATGCGCGAGTATGGACTTGCGGCGACTGACGGCTCCGGCCGGGCGTTGGCCGAATTGATCAATGAGCCGTCGCTAAACATCGACGGTTTGCGCAGCGAAGACGTCGGACGCCAGTCGCGAACGATCATCCCTGCCGAAGCGACTGCAACCATAGACTTGCGACTGGTCAAAGGCATCACACCTCGAACGCAGGTTGAACGATTGGTCGCGCACATAAAGAAGCAAGGCTACTTCGTGACAACTACGGAACCCGACGCCGAAACTCGACTGAAACATCACCTGATCGCGCGAGTGCTCAGCGAAGAGGGTTACCCGGCGGTGCGCACGCCGATGAGTCTTCCGATCGTTAAGTCTGTAATCAACGCGGTGGAGCAGGCGATTGGGCAACGGCCCGTAATGTTGCCAACGATGGGCGGGAGCGGCCCGCTGTGGGCGATCGACACTGCGACGAAAGCCCCTCAAGTAGGAGTGCCGATCGTCAATCACGACAACAATCAGCACAGCTCGAATGAGAATCTCAGAATTCAGAACTTGTGGAACGGAATAGAGATTTTCGCGGCGCTGATGGAGATGTAGCACAGACTTCAGTCTGTTCCACATCGGGGTGGTCGTCAGGTACACAGACTGAAGTCTGTGCTACGTCAGTGAGTGAGCTCATACTCAAGCGCTGCGTCACCGATTCGCAGGTTGCCGCTTGCCGAATGCGAACCACTCTCACCGGTGGTTGCCAGCGCGGTCGCCATCAGCGCCACTGCCTCGAGCATTAACCGTTGATGAGCTTGCGTGTACTCACCAAAGGCTGACGAGTATGCAGTGACTGCGCCGTAGAGAACTGATCCCTTCATTATCGGGAAAGCCGCCAGCGTTTTGTAACCATCGAAATGCTCAGTCAGCGATGCAGGAAGATCCAGTTTGGGATCCGCGTTGCAGAACGGCTTCCGATTTGCCAGCACCCAGCCAGTAACGCCTTCACCCGGAGCAATCGTGCGGCCGGTGAGAAATATCGAGTGTTGGCCCGACGCGTACGCGACAGCGTTTTCGCCGGTCTCGGAGTTCGCCATCGTAACCGCGCACAGGCAGAAGGGCACAATTGAGCCAAGTTTGTGGACGAAGGCTGAGATGACTTCATCCCGTTCGCGAGCGCTCATCACGGCATGAGCCAGATCACACAAGCCTCGCACATCATCTCTGGCTGAATCCGTAGGCTTGTCTTCATCTTCAGCCAGTCCTGCCGCCGGCGGGACGAGCCGCGCGGCTTCGGATAGTTGCTCTGTTGGCGCGATTCCGTAAGTTGGCGCCGGCGTGTTGCGACGGGCGAGAATCTCGGCTTCGAACTCCGGCAGATGCGCGATGAATGTGCCGACGATTCGCGGATCGTACTGCGAACCGCTGCCTCGCATGATGAGGTCGATCGCCTCTTCCCGAGTCATGCCTTTGCGGTACTGCCGATCTTCTCGCACGGCGTCGAAGCAGTCGACGACTGACAGTATTCGCGCGGTCAACGGAATGTTTTCTCCTGCGAGCCCATCGGGATAGCCTTTCCCATCCCAACGCTCGTGATGATGTCGGACGACTGGTACGATCGGGTAAGGAAATTCTACTCGGCTCAGGATCTGTGCCCCCGCAAGCGTGTGGATCTTCATCTTCTCGAACTCGGCGGCTGTGAGTTTGCCGGGCTTGTTGAGTATGTAGTCAGGCACCGCGATCTTGCCGATGTCGTGAAGTAGTGCGCCAGCCTTGAGGGCGTCGACCTCAGCATCCGAGCATCCCAAAAGACGGGCCACGCCCGCGGCATAAATCTGCACGCGAAGAACGTGCTCGTGAGTGACCTCGTCTTTGGCGTTGATCGCCACCGCCAGCGCCTCGATGGTTTCGCGGTGCGCCTTCTCCATTACCGTTATGCGCTTTTGCACACCGTCGCGATATTGGCGTTGCCCGAAATATATTGCAAGGAAGATCGGCCCGCCGATCACCACGATCATCTTCAAGTCGTGCTGAAGCGCATAGTACATCAGATAAGCGGCGGCGCTGTTGGGAAGAAACATCGGCACTGCCCAGAGGAAGCCCTTCAGGACAGCCCATGCGCGGTCGTCTCGGCGCAAGGTTAACAATGTAGAAAACAGCGCAATATTGATTGCAATCTGCACGACGCCGCCAGCGAGCATTGCTACGGCCACTGCAGGCAGCGTGTGGTTGAGACCGGTCCCTATCATCTCGCCGTACCCGTAGCGCAAAACCGCGCCAAGCGTTAACGAAGCGCCCGCGGCCCCGATCGACATCATCGCCGATGAGAAAACGTTGCTTGAAAGCCGGCGGGCGGTGCGTCGCGAGGAGATGAATCCTTCAATACCCGCCACGAACACGGCCGGGGCGATTCCAAACCAACACCCGACCAAAATCACAAGGCCGTCGGTGAGAGTGAAGGTAACTCTATCTTGGGTGAACTTCGAGCCAAGCGGAAGACGGAAGGTCTGAACGAACATACAGGCGATGATTATCACCGGCATTAGCGAAAGAAAAGTAAACTGGTCTCGCCAGCCATAGCTTGTGCAAATCCTCGCAACCGCAATCAGCCAAGCGGCTATACCCGAGACGCTAACGATCTGCTGGTAAACTTGACTATGCCGGCTTGTCAGTTTGTTATTCATGATTCGCAACCCTCGATCAGTTCTTCGTGTGCAAAAAGATCGTGTCGTAATAGGCGCTCAGCCTGAAGCCGGCTTTTTCGTAGAAAGCCGCGGCTTGCTCATTCCGTTCGTTGAGGAAGAGGCATAATGATTTCACCCGCTGGAGCAGGCTGAGCGACAACTGAGAAAGACAGCGAATTCCGTAACCCTTGCCGCGCTCTTCGGGATTGACGTAGATGCCTTCAAGGTAAATGGCGTCAGGCGTTTCAGATACAATGTCTGCGTTGAAGATCAAACGCCCGTTTTCGGTCCAAACCCAAACGCGGCCTTGCTGGATGCGGCGCAACCAACGCTGATGAAACCCTGCGGGGTCTGCTTCAAGTGGGTTGACCCCGCTTTCAAGGAAGACGCCCTGAGCATAAACGGGTAATACAATTTTCAAATCATCGGGAGTGGCCTGTCGAAATCCGCGCACAGGTTCGAGCGGCTCGATCGCCACCTGCTGCTCTAGCAGTAACTCGCGACAGATGTGGCGGGGCGTGCGGCCAGCGTGCGCAAAGTAACGCCAAAATTTCTCCACCTTTTCCTTCT
>DATFWM010000544.1:0-11932 GCA_035259295.1 Blastocatellia bacterium
TGAACGTGGCGCGGCAAGTCGATTCGGACAGACCGTAGCCTTCGATGACCGGGCAATGAAACAGCGATTCGAACTGCTTCATCACTTCGACCGGGACGGGCGCCGAGCCGCACAGCGCGAACCTCAACCGGCTTGTGTCGAGACCTTCAGGCAGGCCTTCGGGGTAACTGTGGTTAAGCATCGACAGCATCGTCGCTACTGAGCCGAAGTAGGTCACGCTGAGTTTGGAAATTGCCTCCCAGTGCCTTGATGCCCTGAAGCGCGGCGCCAGCACAACGCTGCCGCCAGCCCAAAGCGCGGCGAGCCCGGTCGCCATCAAAGCGTTGACGTGAAACAGCGGCATTATGATCAGCGTGCGATCGTCTTCTGTCAGCCGCAACCATTCTGCGATCTGCTGAGCGTTTGAGAGCAAGTTGCCGTGAGTGAGCAATACTCCTTTGGGTTTGCCGGTTGTGCCCGAGGTGTAGATGATCACGGCTTCGTCATCACGGCGTAGTTCGGGGTTCCGGGCTCGTGGTTCAGGGTTTGACTCTGAACCCTGAACGCTGAACTCTGAACCTTCGACGACAATGACATGGCGCAGTGACGCGATGTGTTCGCGCGCCTCTTCGAGATGCGGAAGCAAGTCGGACTGAGTGACCACGACGGAAGCTTCGGAGTCACTGATTATGAACTCGATCTCCTGAGGCTTCAGGAGGGCGTTGATCGGGCCTGCCCACGCCCCGATCTTGAAGCAAGCGAAGTAAAAAACTAGATATTCGGGGCGGTTGGTTAGAAACAGACTCACCCGGTCGCCTTTGCCGACGCCTAAAGAATCGAGGGTATCGGCAGCGCGATTAACCGCCCCGTCGAACTGATGGTAGGTGAATACGCGACCATCAGATTCCGAGAACAGAAACTCCTTATCGGGTGATCGCGCGACTTTCGCTTCGAGCAATTCGCGAATGTTTTCCGGCGCGAGCCCAGCCATGCGGTCATCTTAGCGAAAAGGGGTTATTGGCAAAAGCGCTTCCGTGCTTGGTGTGCTTCTGACATCGTTCAAAGTTTCATCGACTTAGATCAATGCGTGTGTTATCATTTCACCGTTAGTTCAGCAGATCGGACGCTGCTGTTTGATTGTTGTTTCCAGGAATCTCCCGCTGACTTGTCCGGAGAGCGTTTGATCTAGTTTCTCATCCTCTTTCCCGCAAAGCCTTGGAAGTTCCTCATAACCAGTTTCAGGAGAATCATGAGTAAGAGAATTTACGTTGGAAATCTGTCGTATCAAACGACGGAGGGCGATCTCGCCAACTTGTTCGAACAGGTGGGCCAGGTCGATTCAGTTAACATCATCACCGACCGAGACACGGGTCGCTCAAAGGGCTTTGGCTTCGTTGAGATGAGCGTTGAGGATGCGGAGAAGGCTATCGCGCAGTTCAATGGAACGGAGATCGACGGGCGTACGCTCACGGTCAACGAGGCGCGGCCCCGCGAGGAGCGCTCGGGCAACCGCGGCGGCTACGGCGGCGGTCGCGGTCGAGGCCGAGGCGCGTACGGAAACCGCTACTGAGACTCGTGTGACATAAATTGCTGAGAGATGGATGGGACCGGCAAAGAGCTACGTCCTGTCCATTTCTTTGCGAATGACGACACCTTCCTTGTTCGTTTGACAATTCTCAGGTTAGTACGGTACGCTGAAGGCCCGTGAAGGGAGAAGCGGTTGCGATCATCCCTGCGCGGTACGGCTCGACCAGGTTGCCGGGCAAAGCCCTCCTCCCCCTCGCTGGAATCCCGATGATAATGCACGTGGTCGAACGCGCTTCTCGCGCGCGAAACGTCTCGCGCGTAATCGTCGCGACCGATGATGAACGAATACTCGAAACGGTCCACAAGCACGGCGGCGAGGCCCGAATGACATCGACCCGGCATACATCGGGGACCGACCGGGTCGCAGAAGTTGCAGCCACACTCGACGTAGAAGTTTTCGTAAACGTTCAGGGAGACGAACCGCTCATTGAGCCTTCCACAATCGATGCGGCGATCGAAGCGTTGCTTGAAGACGACACGGGACTTGTTCTAGTCAGCAGCACTTCGGAGCCGATAACCGAAGTCGAAGACGTATTCAACCCAAATGTAGTCAAAGTCGTAAGCGATCAGTACGGGTTCGCGTTGTACTTTTCGCGATCGCCAATTCCTTTTGTCAGGCCCGCCGAAGGTTTCACGCTCGAGGAATACCTGCGCGCGGACCCGGCCCTGCTATCGAATTATCGCAAGCACTCCGGACTCTACGCTTATCGCGCCGAGTACCTGGAACGCCTCACTCAGATGCAGCCCTCGTCGCTCGAACGCGCGGAGGCGCTCGAACAGCTTCGCGCGCTCGAAAACGGATTTGATATTCGAATCGTCCCCGTCGAGCACCGATCAATCGGTGTGGACACTGAGCAGGACTACCAACGAGCAAAGAGGTTGATTGAGGAGAACAATTTATGACGAAGTATATTTTTGTCACCGGCGGAGTGGTTTCAAGTCTGGGCAAAGGACTTGCTGCGGCTTCTATCGGGTGCTTGCTCGAAGCTCGCGGTTTGAAAGTTACGCTTCAAAAACTCGACCCGTACATCAACGTCGATCCGGGAACGATGTCGCCTTTCCAGCACGGAGAGGTTTTCGTTACCGACGACGGCGCTGAAACCGACCTCGACCTCGGACACTACGAACGCTTCACTCACGCCCAGCTTTCGCAGGCCAACAATTGGACGACCGGCCGCGTTTACCTTTCGGTGATCAACAAGGAGCGTCGAGGCGATTACCTTGGCAAAACGATTCAGGTCATCCCGCATATCACCAATGAAATCAAAGAGGCGATACGATCAGTCGTAGATTCAACCGACGTGGCGATCGTCGAAGTAGGCGGAACGGTCGGGGACATCGAATCGCTTCCGTTTCTTGAAAGCATCCGGCAGCTTGGCAACGAAGTCGGCCGCCAGAACGCGCTCTTCATTCATTTGACTCTGGTTCCGTACATCGCTGCTTCGGGAGAGCTGAAGTCGAAGCCAACGCAGCACTCGGTGAAGGAGCTTCGCGAGATCGGTATTCAACCTGACATTTTGCTTTGCCGTTGCGATCGGCCTCTTCCCAAAGATATGAAGGCGAAGATAGCACTGTTCTGCAACGTGCGCGAAGACGAAGTGATCACCGCTCAGGACGTAGAGACGATTTACGAGGTGCCGCTGATGTTTGCGCAGCAGGGGCTGGACGACATGATCGTCAAGAAGCTCAGTCTTCAAGCCGCCGAACGCGACCTGCGCAGATGGTCGGAGTTGGTCGAGACCATCAAGAAGCCTGACGCAACGGTCAGCATCGGGATCGTCGGCAAGTACGTCGAGCTTGAAGATTCGTACAAGAGTTTGCACGAAGCGCTGGTGCACGGCGGCGTTGCCAATCGCTTGCGCGTGCAGATTCGATGGATCGAATCCGAAGACCTGATGGACGACCCGAATTGGGAAGAGCGGCTGCGCGACTTCGACGCGATACTGGTGCCCGGAGGCTTCGGCAAGCGCGGAATATCGGGCATGCTGCGAGCGATCAACTATGCGCGGCGCGAACAGACGCCTTACTTCGGCATCTGCCTGGGCATGCAATGCGCGACGATTGAGTTCGCTCGAAACGTGTGTGGGCTTGAAGGCGCGGACTCGACGGAGTTTGACGACGACTCTCCGCATCCTGTGATCTTCAAGCTTCGCGACTTGATCGGAGTTGAGGCGATGGGCGGAACGATGAGGCTCGGTGCTTATCCTTGCAAGCTCGCGCCGGGCTCGGTTGCGGAGAGAATCTATGGCGCGAGCGAGATCAGCGAACGCCATCGCCATCGCTACGAGTTCAATCCGCGTTACGAAGACGAACTTGGCGGGCATGGATTGGTCTTCTCCGGCAAATCGCCCGACGGGAAGTTCATCGAGATTGTCGAGCTGCCCGATCATCCCTGGTTTCTCGGTTGTCAGTTTCATCCCGAGTTCAAGTCGAAGCCGTTGGATCCACATCCGCTGTTCGCGTCATTTATTGAAGCTGCTTACAAGCACCGCATGCAGGATGAAGCGCAGGCTGAGCGCGACCAGACAGCCGTCAGTGTAAGCGAGAGTATCGGCGAGGGCTGGAAGATTGGCGTGTCCAGCAGTGATTGATCGACACCTTGACTTGATGTTCCAACCGGCATACCATTCGCGCGTTCAATAGAGCCAGCACTTCGGCGCCTGAAAGAAACAGTAAGCACCGAATCGAAGGCGATCAGTGACTGAAGTCATCTGGCTCAGCCTAACCAGCAGCGAAGGATCGAAGGGAGGATCACAAGATGAAGAGATTCACTTTAAGAATGTTTTGCTCGATGGTGGTTTGCGCACTGATGGTAGCTGCGTTGGGTCAGCCCGCCCTTTCTCAGAAGCCGACCAAGCAAAAGGCTAAGAAAGCTGAGCCGATGGTATCCGCTCAACCTCCTGCTCAGCAACAGTGGGCCTCAATCACGATAGTGCACGTCAAGCCTGACATGGTGACCGAGTTTGAGGACTTTGTGAAGAAAGAGACGATCCCTGCGCAAAAGAAGGCCGGTTTCAAATGGCGTTCAACTTGGCAAACGGCCAACTTCGGAGAGGGCTTTGAATACGTCATCGCTACGCCCATCGAAGACTTTGCTCAGTATGACGGACAAGGCGCGATCGCGAAGGCGCTGGGACCAGAAGGCATGCGCGCTTACACCGCGAAGCTCCGTAAGCTCATCACCAGCGTGCACATATACGCCGCGGTGGATCGGCCCGACCTGAGCTACCAGGGCAAGATGGCCGAGCCCAAATTGGGTGTGGTGACGATTACTCACGTTGTGCCGGGCCATATCCAGGAGTTTGAGAACATAGTCAAGAACGACGTGGTGCCGGCCATGAAGAAAGCCGGGGTCCCCGGCTTCTTTGTGAGCCAAACCATCTTCGGTGGTAATGCGAATGAGTATGTCTCGGTGACTTTGTATGACAGCTTTGCCGACATTGGCAAAGGATCGCCGATGGTACGGTCAATGGGACAGGAGTGGGTTAACAAGCTTCTTCAAAAGGGCGCGGGCATCATCGCACAGCAGGAACGCGTGGTAGCTCGATACAACGCCGACTTGAGTTTCATGCCTCCGATGACGCCAGAAAAGAAGTAAACCAAAGCAGCCGAAACGACTTCATCTGAGACAATAAACACCAATCGGGCGCGTGAGGCTCTGCGCGCCCGATTGTCACTAAGCCGCCGAGCGCTCAAAGACTCGCTCCTCGGTGCTGATCCAGGAAGGGCTTGACTGTCTACCGCGATTTTAGTCGAGCAGTTGCGCTTGTCATTTTCTTTTTCTGTCCGATCAGCGCTGCCGCGCAGGACCTTTTCGAGATACAAGTTTATCCCTACGACACCGTTGCTCCTCACCGCACGATGGTTGAGTTCCATATGAACTACTTCCCGAGCGGGACGAAGCAGACCGACGACGGCACGTTTCCAAACCATCATCAGTTTCACTTCACCGTTGAAGTCACTCACGGACTGACAAAGCATTTCGAACTGGCAGGTTATCTTGTCGCCGCAGTTGTGCCGGACGTCGGGCCGAAATTCGCGGGCGCGCGAATCAGACCGCGCATCCGTTTGCCTGAAACCTTACACTTGCCGTTCAAAGTCAGCATCAGCACTGAGTTGGGATTCAATAAACACCAGTTTGATCCAAACACGATCACGCTCGAGATTCGTCCGATACTGGAGAGAGAGATTGGCAGATGGTACCTGTCGTTCAATCCTGACTTGAGCAAATCGTTTCGCGGGATAGACTCGCGTCGAGGCTTCGAGTTCGAGCCGGGATTGAAAGTCTCATACACAGTTACCAAGCGAATCGAGCCGGGGTTCGAATACTATGCCGCCACTGGACCCGTCACTCACTTCGAGAGGCTGCGCGACCAACATCATTTGATCTTTCCAACTTTGGATGTAAACGCGGGCCCGAACTGGGAATTGAACTTAGGCGTGGGCCGCGGTTTGACTGGCACGAGCGAGCGTTGGGTTGTTAAGTGGATTGTGGGATATCGGTTCAAGTTCTAACTGGTCGGCTCACCTTGCGCACATAGATCGAGTTGGCGAATATCTTACCGGCTCGATCCGCTTCGTGCGACAGACAGTTTCATCTATAATCCTCCTGTCTTGCCGGGGTGGCGGAATGGCAGACGCAGAGGACTTAAGAAAGTTATTTGAGCACGTCGCCGGGAAACCTCGACGCGAATGGAGTCAAAGTCGGCGAAACCTTCTCAGCTCGCCGCTGAATGGCAACGCCGAGCTAAGGCTGGTCTGTATTGACCGGCAAAGTGTAGAGACGAGACGGCTCCCTCCTAAACATCCCGTGATGGATGGAGAAGGCATCGTCCAGACCACAAACTGCGCCCGCGCAGGTAGCGAAAGCTATAGTGGTATGAAAATCCTCTGGGCCAAAAGCCCGTGCGGGTTCGAGTCCCGCCCTCGGCATTTATGCTATCTTGGCGTTGTGGTTGTTTCCCGGAGCACAAATTCCGTGCAGTGTTGTGGGGCGTTAACTGACCTGGCCATCTGGGCCGCCCAGCGCTATTTCTTCCACAGCTTCCAGCATCTTGTCGATCATCTCGTCGTCGGTCTCGTCACGGGAGATCAGATCCACAATTCTCATTAATTTTTGGGGAGTGGTCAGTTCGTACATCTGTTCCCGCGTCAACTTTCGAAGCTGGAGATGGCTTGGCTTTTCGAGGACCGACTTCTTTTTCTGAAAGGCGAGCACCCGACCGGTTTCGTTCGACGCTGTGTTAGTCGGATACTTAGAAACCGGCAACTGCACCAAGTTGCCTGACTGCTTCAGCCCGCGGCTGGCTGCATTACCTGCTTGTTGGCGCGGCAACGCAGGTTCGGGTTGTTCGACTTGCTTGTGAACGGCGACCGTCGAACGAGAAGCGCCGCGCTGCTTGGACTCAATGCTTTCAAAGGTCTCCCGCCAATTGGGATACGCGCGCGCGAAAGGTGATCTGAGTGCAATCCCGGACGCTCGCCGCGCTTGTTCGAGCCTTCCTGCTTCACCAAGCTCGACCGCGAGCGAGTTAAGATAATCGTAGTAGGTGAAGGGCTGCACGTCGCTTGCGGCTCGCACCAGCGGTACCATCTTTTCCAGATCAGTCAGTGCGCCCCGATGATCGCCATCGATTGACTTGACGACCGCGCTCATTTGACTTGCGAAGTAGGCGGTGACCGGATCGAAAGAGCGATCCGGCATTGCGATTCGCATTACGTCACGATAAAACGACATCGCGCTTTTGAAGTCTCGTCCTCTGAGAGCCTGGGTTCCGAGGCAAAGCAAAGCCTTCGCTCTATGTTGCAGGGGGCCATTGTCGGCAACTTCTTCAAAGAGAGAACGCGCGCCAGTGATATCACCGAGTCCGCGACTGTTTAGAGCCAACGCTCGATAGTAGTTACCCAGATGTCGCGCGCCGGGCATATCAACTAAGAGCTCACCGATACAATCGACGACATCCAGTTGACGAAAAACGTGAGCGTAATCCGCTGCGGAGGCGAGCTGCGTTACAACATTGGTGATATCCTGGTGAGTAAGAAGGCCTATCAGAAAGATCTGCGCGATTTGCTGATACAATTCGACCCGACTGACTCGCCTTGCGGGTTCAGCCAGCCGATTAAAGGAGGACGACTCAGTGAGGATCAGGTTGTTAGTAACAGCCGCGTGCATACTCGCGCTGCCGATGTGCTTTTCGGCCTCGAAGAGTGACAGGCTCATGCGTTCACTTCCGTTTGCGACGGTCGCCATAGCTGGCCATACATTAAACGGCGAATGGTGCGCTTGCGGAACCGTGGGCTGCATCTGTGACCCTGGCGAGCTAAGCTCCAAACCGGTGCAAGAACCGTCGCCGATTCAGCACGGCGGAAAAGCCAAGCCGGTCCGCGTCGCCGATCTCGACCTCGGCACAGGAGCGTTCTTGTTGGCGCTTGCGTTGTTTTTGTGGAGCAGATTGCGCGCATAGCTTCTCGGCCTCGTGCCGATTCGAGTAGCTAACCAAACTTCGTAATTCCGCTGATGGTGGGCGGTTGGGAAGATGTGTCTCCAACCACCGGTGGCATTGTAACAGAAGTGTGCCTTCATTACACAACGAAAAATTCGAAGCTGACGGGACCTGCGCCGCACGCCTTTCTTGCCCGCCCAAACCGGCGGTCCATATAATCGTTTGAAGATGGCGAACTCAGAACTAAGAAAAGAGTTGCTCGGTCTGACCGGTGACGAATTGCGCGAATTCTTGGAGGCGCTTGGCGAAAAGCCATATCGTGCGCGCCAGCTCTTTGGCGCAATCTATCGTAGACGAACCACCAACTTCGACGAGATTACCGAGTTGCCGAAGACGCTTCGGAGGATTCTCGACGAACACGCGGTCGTGACCCGTACCCAGATTGAGAGCGTATTTCTATCGTCAGATGGAACGCAAAGACTCTTGTTGAAGCTCGCCGATGGTTGCGAGGTCGAATCGGTATTCATGCCCGAAGACCGACGCGACACGATTTGCATTTCGAGTCAGGTGGGATGCCCGCTCGCCTGCGGCTTTTGCATGACGGGAGTGATTGGGTTGAAGCGGAACATGACCGCAGGCGAAATCGTTTCGCAGGTTGTCACCGTGTTGAATCGAGTTTACGGCGAAGGAGTTGAGCCGCCGCACGGCACGAACATCGTGATGATGGGAATGGGCGAACCGCTGCTGAATTATGACGCGGTAATGAAAGCGGTGCGCTTGTTGGCCGATGAAGAGGGTTTCGCGATTGCGCCGCGACGGGTGACGCTTTCAACTGCCGGCATCGTTCCGCGAATCTACGATCTTGCTAGAGAAGAATTAAGGCCGCGGCTGGCAATCTCGCTTACTGCTCCGAATGACGAGCTTCGCAATAGATTGTTCCCCATCAATCGCAAATATCCGCTTCCGGAGTTGATCGAAGCATGCCGCCAATATCCGCTTAGCGAGCGTGAGCGGCTGACGTTCGAGTATGTAATGCTTGACGGCGTGAACGACGGCGATGGTCACGCGCGCGAGCTTGTGCGACTGCTCCGGGGCATTCACGCTAAGGTTAATCTGATCCCGCACAACCCGGCGCCCGAGCTTCCGTATGCGTCATCAGCAACGGACCGGATCCTCGCGTTTCAGAAGATCCTCACCGATTCGGGCTTGCTTTCGTTCATCCGCCGCCCACGGGGCCAGGACATCGCGGCAGCTTGTGGGCAGCTGGCCGCCCGACATTCAGCCAGCGCGTAAGGGCAATCATGCCGCGCACAGGAAGAATCTGGATAGGCACTTCCGGCTGGGTTTACAAACACTGGCATAACGGAGTCTTCTATCCCAAAGACCTCCCGGGCGACCGGCAGCTCGCGTTCTACGCCGACAACTTTTCAACGGTTGAGGTCAACAACTCCTTCTATCGCCTGCCCGAGCGTGAAGTTTTTGAAAGTTGGCGCGACCAAACTCCTAAAGACTTCTTGTTCGCCGTGAAGGGGAGTCGTTATCTGACTCACATGAAGAAGCTGAACGAGCCGGAAGAGCCGCTCCAGCGACTGATGGATCACGCTAGCGGTCTCGGGAAAAAGCTGGGCCCGATTCTGTTTCAGTTTCCTCCGAGCTGGCGGGTTCACATCGAGCGCCTGGAGCCGTTTCTGAAGCTGATCAAGAGACGAAAAGGGAAGCGCTTCGCCTTTGAGTTTCGCGACAAGAGCTGGCTGACCGGGAGAGTTTTTGACCTTTTGGAAGATGCAGAGGCCGCACTGTGTCTGCCGCTGGCTCCGGGAATGCCGATCGACGAGCGGCTCACTGCGTCGTGGACGTACATACGCTTTCATCATGGCAAAAAGGGAATCGGTTTCAGTCCGCAGCATCTCGCGGCGTGGGCGAAACGTATCCGCTCATTTGTGAGCAAAGACGCAGACGTCTTCGCCTACTTCAACAATGACGCTGGTGGGCATGCGATTCGTGACGCGAAACGGTTGCGCGAAATTTTGGCGGGGGCTCGCTAAGTGAGAGATGTATTGTTAGCGGCCGTGCGAAACATCTTTCCGTCGCGCCCAACCTCAAACACTTGCCCGCGCCATTCAACTCGTTTGCCGACCCAACTCAGGCACCAGATTAAGAAACTCAGCAGGTCGCGCGCTGGCACGAGCCAGAAGTTTCTCAAAAGAATCTTGTCCTTCAGCCAATGCACGCCGATCAGCCAACCCATCATAAGGCGAATGACGAGCGTCAAAGCGAATAGCCCAAGGCTAAAGGTCGATGCACCGTCGGCTGCTACGTTCAACAACGCCAACGCTGTTCCGTAAGTCAGGATCAAGCCGAGGTATCCCAGCGGGCGCGAGATACGAGTCGAGCGGGCCCATCTCATCTGGTGACGCAGCATTCCGCGCAAACCGACCGGGTGCATCGCAGTTTCAACCACGTGATCCGACAAGCGAATTTCATAGCCATCCTTAGCGATCAGATAGCCAAGCATGAAATCGTCTGCGAGGTAATCGGCGAGCGCGTGAAATCCTCCGATCGCTTCAAGCCTGGTTCGCGTCGTCGCCATCGTCGAGCCCAGCGCGAATTTCACGCCTTCCAGCATCCAGGCCATTAACACGCCCGCGGCGAACTCCGCGGTAATGCCAACCGCTTCGAGGCGAGCGCCGAAGTCGGGCGCTCCGGCGGCTCGATAAAGGCACGTGACCAGACCAACTTGGTTACTTGAGAGCGGGCCCAGCACCTTTCGCAAATGATCCTGACTCACTCGAATGTCGCTGTCGAGGATCACAATTCGCTCGTGCTTGACCGAAGCGAGCATGTTTTGCAGATTGCCCACCTTGAGATTTTGCCCGAGCATCTTATCGGAAACGACCAGTGTGATGTCTCGTTCGGGAAAGTCTTCGATCAGCTTTTGCACAATGGGCACGGAAGAATCCAGCGCGTCTCGCACGCCAAAAACGATTTGATATTCGGGATAATCTTGCTGACACAGGCGAGCGTAGTTCTGGTAGCCTTTGAAGTCGGCCCCGTATAGCGGGACCATAATCGATGCCGGCAAGAGCTCGCCCTCTTGATCGGGTTCTTGCCTCGAAAAAAATCTAAACCCGGCAAAGATCGCCAGCAGATAAAAGGCGTCAGCCGCGAGCGTGCATACTACAAGAACGAGCTTGATCGCTGCGATGATCATCAAGGGAGGGAGATCAGAGCTACGCCCAGGCAAACGAGCAGCGTGCCGGCCAGTCTCACCCGGCTGATCTTTTCTTTCAAGATGAACCTTGCCCCGAGAGTCGTGATCACAAAGCTCAGCGAAGTAGCGGGAAGAACGAAACTCAAATCGGCCCACGACAGCACCGCCAAGAATGCAAAGAAGCTGCAGGCCATAAAGAATACCCCGATCAGAAAATTCTTATTCGCCAAAACTCTGATCGCGATCGAAACAAGCCGGCGCGGATGAACGGTCGAGATCTCGCCGATCTGTTTCATGCCTTTGGTGATGAACACATCACCGGCCGATCCACCTAGAACAACGATCGCGATCATCAAAGCCGTCATCATCTGAGCATGTCTCCTTCGGCTTTAATGGTTCGCGCGCCGGACCTTGAAACTAAGATCACACCCATTGTTATGACAACCGAGCCGGCCCACCTGGCAGGCGAGACGGTTTCATTCAGAAAGTAATGGCCCGCCGCGACGTTTAGAACGTAGCCAAAGGCTGTAGCGGGTAATACGAAACTCAGGTCGGCCCATGAAAGCGCCGCCGAATAGAGAAGGAAGAAGACGAGCAACAAGGCGGTGCCCAGCCAGACCATCGGGTTTGAGCCTGCGTGAACAGCGGTCGCGATGAGGTCGCTCCCGGAGTCCGTCGAGGTGACCGCTTTCATGGCTTTGGTCAGGTACAC
>DATFWM010000545.1:0-6008 GCA_035259295.1 Blastocatellia bacterium
TATGGTTCGGCGGACGTGCTGAAGTGTGAAGAGGTTGCGAAACCAACTCCGAAAGACAATGAAGTGCTGATTAGGGTGCGCGCTGCGTCAATCAATCCTCTTGATTGGCGCATGATGAAAGGCACGCCTTCTCTGCTCCGAATCTTTTTTGGTTTCCGCAAACCCAGACACGGGCGGCCTGGGCGTGACGTGGCAGGTCAGCTTGAAGCAGTTGGAAGAAACGTCACGCAATTCAAAGCGGGCGACGACGTGTTCGGAGCGTGCGATAGCACTATTGCTGAATACACATGTGCTCGCGAATCAGCAGTGGCCATCAAGCCCGAAAAACTTACTTTCGAGCAAGCCGCTTCGATCCCCGTAGCCGGGCTGTCCGCACTGCAAGGTCTGCGCGACAAAGGAAAAGTTCAGCCGGGACAAAAAGTCTTGATTAACGGCGCGGCCGGCGGCGTAGGCACATTTGCGGTGCAGCTCGCCAAATATTTCGGAGCGCACGTAACGGGCGTATGCAGCACGCGAAATGTGGAGTTCGTCAAGTCGATTGGCGCGGACGCGGTCATCGATTACACGAAACAGGACTTCACCGAACGCGAGGAACGATACGACGTGATTCTCGAGTGCGTTGGAAACAAGTCGGTAGCCGAATGCCGCCACGTACTTAACGCAAACGGAAGACACATCATGGTTGGCGCGGCGCATGACCCGACGTTGATTGATCTTTTCGCGCCGTTGATCAAAGCGTTTCTGTTGTCGCCGTTCTCAAGCCGGAAGTCGATTCCGTTCATTGCCAAACCGCGGGAAGAAGACCTCGAGCTCTTAGGCGACTTGATTGCATCGGGAAAGCTCACGCCGGTGATCGACAGAAGCTACAACTTGAGTGAGGTGCCAGCGGCGATGCGGTATCTGGAAGCCGGGCACGCGCGAGGGAAAGTGGTAATAGTAGTGAGCAGCCAGTAGTCAGCGGTGTGCAGTGTGCGGTGAGCAGTTAATCTCACGGCTACCGCAGGTGGTTCTGACCGCGTCGCCTGCGGCCGTTTCCCACCTTGAAAAAAGGAACGAAACAAGTTAACAACGCGTGTCAAAACAGTGAGCAGGAAGCAGGAGGCAGACGGCAGGGAGGAGGTCCAATGGATAAAACTAACCAGATCGCCACGAACGAACCGAAGTGTCACATCATGCACCAAAGCAATCGCGTGCCGGTGAAGAACACCAGACACTTGGACGTAGCCTTCGCCTGTCTGGCTTTGATCCTTTTCTCACAGATTGTTTTTGCTCAGTCCGACAAAGCGAAGAAAATTGATGCGTTCATAAAACCGTTTGCGGCCGGCAATCAATTCTCGGGCGTCGTGCTGGCCTCGGAAAGCGGCAAGGTGATTTACGAAAAGGCGTTCGGCCTCGCCAACGCGGACTACAAAATCCTCAATCAGGTGAACACGCGGATTGGAATCGCTTCGATCACCAAATATATGACAACTGTGGTCCTGACTCGGCTGATTGAAAACAAAAAGACTTCGCTCGCCGACAAGCTCAGTAAGTACATCCCGGACTTTCCCAACGGCGACAAGATCACCATCGAGATGCTGGCGCGGCATCGTTCCGGCATTCCACATCGCGTGATGCCGCCAGAAATGGAATCGGTCGCTTACACCTCCGCCGAGTTCATCGAGAAAGTAAAACAGGCGAAGCTCGCGTTCGAACCGGGCACCGCGCGGCTTTACAGCTCGGCGGGTTATTCAGTTTTGGCGCGCACGCTGGAAATTGCGTCCGGCAAAACGTACTCACAGCTCTTACAGGAATATGTTTTCACTCCCGCGGGGATGACGGACTCGGTCGATTTTGATGGTGAAGCAGTGATTGAACGCCGGGCGCAAGACTATTATCTGTCGCCGAATGGCCTAGTGAATGTGCCGATCAAGAATTACTCGTTTCTGGTGGGCGCGGGTTCGGTGTTCGGCACGGCGCGCGATGTTTATAGATTCGCCGAGGCCATTCTGGACGGAAAATACGGCGAAGGTGTAAAGGCGTCATTCCAGGGGGAAGGTCCTTTCAACGGCAGCGGCAGCACGAACGGCCATCGCTCGTATTTTGAACTCGCGCGTGACAAGAAACACGGTTTTGTCATCCTGGCGAATTCGGCTGGCGCGTTCGACCTGATCTCTCAAGGCCTGACAGAAATTCTGCAGGGAAAAGAACCGACCGTAAAAGCCTTTAGTATTCCGCCGATCATCCCTAATCCAAACAAGAACCTGGAAGAATTTCTCGGACGATACAAGCGAGCTGACGGCGGCGAAACGGAGATTGTGATCAGAAACGGATTTCTTTATTCATCTGACATCAAACTCTATCCGACAAAGCCCGATTGCTTTTTTGAATACAGGTTCTTTGGCTACGTATGTTTTGTTCGCGATGAAACAGGCCGGATCAAGGAGATCAAGTGGAAGGGATACAACTTTGATCTGACTTGGGTGAAACAATAGAAGAGCGCGGGATTGCTATCGCTCGCGAGACGATTAACCGACATTCAGCGGGCACATCGTACGAGCGTACCAGTTTGGCGAACAGCAGCCTTCGTAAATCTCACTGGTGAATGCCGTCAAGCTGTGTGAAGGTTTTGTGAGACGCGACAAGACCGGCGCTCGCCGAATCGAACAACGTCCCATCCCAGTCGATTTAAACTCGCCGCGATGTGTTCTTTCATTTCAGGTCACGGCGCGATGCCAGCGCGCGCGAGGTATTCGGCGAACCGCGGGTCCGGCCGCAGGTTGTCCCAGATCGGATTAACCTTCAAATAGATCAGAGGACCAAAACGACGCTCGAACGCCTTGTCGAGCCATTCGAACGCTTTGCCTTTCTCTCCCAACCCAGCGTAGGTCGCAGCGAACCAGTGTGGCGATACGTAGCGCTGCTTTGATATGCGCTCTAGTTCCTCCAGCACTCGTTGCGCTTCGGCTGGTCGTCCGCACCAGGCGTATCCCTGAGCCAAGGCCGCAAACATCTCCGTGCTGTTTTCTGCAAGAGTGCGCGCCTTTTGGAATTCAGCCAACGCCTCCGAGCACTGACCGTTCTGCACATACGCCCTTCCCAAAAGGAAGTGGGCCCGGACAAACGCGGGATCCATCTCGAGCGCTTTTTTGAGCTGAGCAATGGCTTGAGCAGGCTGATGAATGAAATAAAAGAACTCTCCATGATCTGTATTGATCAGCAGCGAGAGCGGATCGATCTTCTCCGCCTTCTCGATTTCGGAGAATGCCTCCTGCGTTCGTCCTGTCGAAAGCAAAAGGTACGCGTACCCGTGATGCGGGGTGGCGTAGCTCGGGTTTAGCTCGATGGCGCGTTTGTACTCTTGTTCCGCTCCCGTCCAATCCCAGTCGTAATACAGCTTCACATACGCCAACGAGGTGTGAGCTTCGGCCAGCGAATCGTCTAACTCAAGCGACCTGGTCGCGGCCTGCTTCGCCTTAGGCATAGCCTCGATCGGCGAGGTGACGCTTTGGCTGGCCATGAAGCTGTACGAGTCCGCCAAACCACTTTGAGCCAGCGCGTACTTCGGATCTTGGTCAATAGCCTGTTGGAAATACTCGATCGCCTTTCGGTAGCTCTCATCGGTCCGTTTGTTCCAGTAGTAACGCCCCTTGAGGTAGAGCTGATAGGCTTCGGTGTTCGCAGTGTAGCTCTTAGCGAGGCGCTTCTCTTCGTCGCCGGTGAGTTTCAATCGCAGCTTGTCTGAAATCTGCCGCGCGATTTCTTCTTGCACCGCGAGAATGTCGGACATCTTTCTGCTGTATCTCTCGCCCCAAAGCTCGGCGCCGTCCGCAGCTCTTACAAGCTCCGCTTGAACCAACATCGAGTCTCCCTGCTGAGTGATCTTGCCGGTGAGCACGCCTTCGACCTTCAGCTCGTTTGCCACGGCCTGCGGGTCTACGTCTTTGCCTTTGTAACGAAACGCGGTTGTGCGTGCCATCACCTTCAACTCGGACACCTGTGAGAGGCTGTTGATGATGCTCTCCGTAATCCCATCGCTCAAATAGTCCGAGTTCAGATCGTTGTTGCCGTTGGCAAACGGCAGGACTACAAGCGAGCTTATCTCGCGACGAGACGAAGACGATCGGAGAAAAGCTCGAAGTCCTAACGCGGCGACCAGGAGTATCGCCAATGCAAGCGCACCATACGCGAGTGGTCTGACGTTGAAGCGCGTTCTCGACATCGCTTTCCTGATTACGATCCCGCCCGATCCGCTGTCGTGCTTCAACTTTCTTAGATCATCCAGAAGCTCTAGCGTCGATTGGTATCGATCTGCCGGATCTTTCTGGATCGCGCGATCAATGATCGCTTCCAGTTGCCGAGGCACGCTGCGATTCACCTCGCTCACGCGTGGCGGCTCGTCGTGCGCGACCGAATGCATAATATCGACCGGCGCTTTGTTCCTGGCCTTGAACGGAGATCGTCCGGTTACCATCTCATACATCACCACGCCGAACGAGAAAATATCCGAACGATAATCTACGCTCTCTCCGCGAGCCTGCTCGGGCGACATGTAGGCGGGGGTTCCGACCTGAGCACCCTGCCGCGTGAGTTCAGTTGGATCTCCAGACGACGTGCCCGGCGAATACGCAAATGATTTTGCCAGTCCGAAGTCGAGTATCTTCACCTGTCCGCTGTCGGTGATGACGATGTTTCCCGGTTTAATATCGCGATGAACTATCTTTCGCTCGTGAGCATTGGCGAGACCCTCTGCTATTTGAACCGAAATGGCAAGCGCAACGTCGATGTCGAGCGGCTTTCCCGTGATCAGCTGTTTGAGAGGCCTGCCCTCCACGTACTGCATCACGATGAACTGCAATCCGCCCGTTTCGTTGATCTCATGAATGGTACAGATGTTGGGATGATCCAGTGCCGATGCAAGCCGAGCTTCGCGAAGGAATCGTTTGCGCGCGTTCTCGTCTCCGACCAGATCATCCGAAAGAAACTTCAACACGACTTGCCGCTGCAAGCGCGCGTCTTCAGCGAGGTAAACCACGCCGCCGCCGCCTTGCCCCAGCTTGCTCACTAACTTGTAGCTCAATACCTGAGTGAGTCCCTCTAAGCGCCGGCCATCGGCGGGCTGAACTGGGGGCGGTTCCTTGGCGGTTGTGATTTCTGCGATGAAGCGGTAGCCGCGTTTTGGAAGCGTTTCGATATATCTGGGCGAGCCTGCGTCATCGCCGATCGCCCGCCGAATATCCTTGACCGCGCGGGTCAGCGCGTTGTCCGTGACAAACGCCTCTTTCCAAACGCGCTCGAACAGTTCCTGCTTTTCGATTACCCGCTCTCGATGCTCGATTAGATAAATCAGCACGTCGAAGGCCCTCGGCGGAACAGGCCTAGCCTCGTCTCGCTTTAGCACGCGGAAGTTCTCGCGGTCGACCGTGACGTCGTCGAAATAGTAGCAAGGTTGGCTTATTTCGGGGCTTGCCATCGACCAATTCACCAATCGGTCACAGATTCATCACAAGTCATTAGAAAAACACCATTTTGTCAGCGCTCCGTCATTACCCGGAAGCTGCGCTCGATTATAGTCGCTGCCCGTGGAGCAGCAAAGGCCACAAATAAGGAGGATTAGTTATGAAGGCTTCGCTGATAGTTTTTGGGCTCATCTGGTCGGCTCTGGTGATCGACGTGAACGGCCAGAATCCGGCGGGACGCAGTAATGCCGAGAGTTTCGACCCTTCTCGGATAGACGCCAGCGTGGTCGATCAATTCTACCTTGCGTGGCGATGTTCTGGATTCGGAACGAGCGATAGCGAAGCGCTAGTTCTGGTCTTCCGTAAACCAGACGGCTCCTACCTGGCTGACTATCAAGGGTGCAGCAACGAATTCGCAAGGTACCGTTTCGCATGGAAGCCAGGAATCATAGCGATCGTTCACACTCACCGAGACGTGGACGACGCGAAACCTAGCTCGCAAGATCAATCGGTTGCCAACCGATTCCGCGTGCCGATTGTCACACTTACTAGAAGGGGAATGTTCGTCTA
>DATFWM010000546.1:0-8793 GCA_035259295.1 Blastocatellia bacterium
GCTTCTTCACGCACCGCGAACTCGCCCGCCAGCTTCGACTTTCCGTAGACGCTCAGCGGCTTAGGCTCGTCCTCCTGGGTGTAGAAGCCTTGCTTTGAGCCGTCGAATACGTAGTCGGTGCTGACGTGGACGATGTCCGCCCCGAACTCGCGGCACGCGCTTGCTAAAAGCCTCGGGCCCTCTTCGTTCACCGCATAAGCCCAATCGGGTTCCACCTCGCAGCGATCAACGTCGGCGGTCGCGACGCAGTTAATCAACACGTTTGGACGAACGTCCTCGACCGCGAGTCTCACGTCGGCTTCGTTTGTAATGTCGAGCTCCGCGTGGGTTAGGGCAACCACTCGCCAGCCGGCCTTCTTGAGAACGTTCTGCATCGAGCGCCCCAGCAATCCGCCCGCGCCGGTAATCATCGCCAGTTTGGCCTCGGGCCACTCGAGTTCGCGGATGAGTCGAGGGGTCAGCTCTGTGTCCGGCAGGCTCTCGACTTCGGTCAATGCGGATTCGGTTGTCATCTTGCGCCGTACATGCGCTGGTAGTACTCGATGTATTCACCCGACCTGGCTCGCCTGACCCAATCCAAATTTTCCTGATACCAGCGCACAGTTTTTTCGATGCCGGTTTCAAAAGTCTCAGCAGGATGCCAGTCAAGCTCGGTCTCGATTTTGGCGGGATCGGTTGCGTATCGGCGGTCGTGCCCCGGCCGATCGGTGACGAATTTGATTTGCGACTCGGGTTTTCCCAACAGCCCGAGGAGCGCCTGAACGATTTCGAGATTCGTCTTTTCGGCGCGCGAGCCGATGTTATAAACCTCACCGCTGCGTCCGTTGTGCAGCACCGCGTCGATCGCACGGCAGCAATCCTCGACGTAGAGCCAATCGCGCACGTTCAGTCCGTCGCCGTACACCGGGAGCTCTTTGCCTTCGAGCGCGTTTGAGATCATCAGCGGAATGAGCTTTTCGGGGAACTGGTAAGGCCCATAGTTGTTCGACGCACGAGTCGTCACCACGTCCAGGCCAAAAGTAACGTGAGCTGCGCGGACCAGGTGCTCGGCGGCCGCTTTCGACGCGGCGTATGGGCTGTTGGGCCGTAGCGGAGAAGCTTCAGTGAAGCATTCTCGGTCCGAGCAAGAACCCATCACCTCGTCGGTGGAAATCTGAACGAACCTCGAGACCTTCGCGGCTCGCGCGGCATCCAACAGCGTCTGCGTCCCAAGCACGTTTGTCTGGATGAAGTCGGCTGCGCGTTCGATCGAACGATCGACATGCGATTCGGCCGCGAAGTTCACAACGGCGTCAGCGTCAGCAATCGCTTCGTCAAGCGCCCGGCGATCGCAAATATCGCCGCGCGTAAAAGTATAATTTGTATTACTATCTATGTCGCGGAGGTTGTCGAGATTGCCCGCATAGGTAAGCTTATCGAAATTGACGAGGGTGTAGTCGCGATGAGCCGCGAGCACGTGGCGGATAAAGTTCGAGCCTATGAAGCCCGCGCCGCCTGTTATGAAAAGCCGCATTGGTCGCCCCTGAGCAGGATGATCGCGAATTGTAACCGCGCGAGAAATGTTTTATCAACTTGTCACTGACATTCGCCAGCCGAGGCCTCTAGCCCAGTGATCTCGCCGCTTACTTCCCACAATTGCCGCGTGGCTTGTGGGTCATAAGACGCGTCAGATGATTTCTGCGGCCTTAGACGCACAAAGTACTTTCCGGTTACGCCTTCCACGTCGCGGGAGCTTGCAAGATAAATCGCCGTGAGAGCGCCGCGCTTCGGGCTTATCGTCACCAGTTTGATCAGAGCTTGCACAAAACCCGGCAACGCTCGAAACAAATTGGTTCCGACGGCGCCCGGGTGCAGGCAATTAGCCGTAACGCCTGTGCCTTCGAGTCTTCGCGCAAGCTCGTAGGTAAACAAAACGTTTGCGAGTTTGGAATTGGCATACGCGCCAAACGAGCTGTAGTCGCGCCCTGTCACCCACGTGGCAATGTCCGGCTTCGCGTAACGATGCGCGGTCGAAGAGACGTTCACAATCCTCGAAGGCGCGCTCTTTGTCAGCAAGTCCAACAGCAGATTGGTGAGGAGAAAATAACCCAGATGGTTGATTGCGAACGTGCTCTCGATTCCATCTTCGGTGAGCGAACGCTCGCGTAGGAATACCCCTGCGTTGTTGACCAGCACGTCGAGTCGGTCATACCCACGCTTGAACTGATCGGCGAACTCGCGGACGGAATTCTGCGAGGAGAGGTCGCAGATTATCAGGTCGATTCGATCGTTGCCGCTCCTCGTTTTGATTTCTCGCTGAGCTGCTTCGGCGCGAGCGCGATCTCGGCACAGCATCACAACGGTCGCGCCGAGTTTAGCAAGTCCCAGCGCAGTTTCTTTGCCGATACCCGAGTTTGCGCCGGTGACAATGCAGACCTTTCCGGTCATTCCTGTGGCGTTGGACGTCATGCCAACTTGAGATCACCAACTACGTAAGGACGCACTGATCCAGAGGATTGCGATAAACAAGAGCGGCAGACCATTGATAAGCAAGGAAAAGACGCCAATACCTGTGAGCTTGTGCCGTATTTTAATGCTTCTCACAGCCAGGAGCAGGCCCACAGCGCAAGCTCCTGCACAAAAGAGCAGGACTTCGACAAACTCTGACAAGAACATCATCGCGCCAGCAACATGCTGAACACCATCCTCAGACTGTTTCACTTCTCTCCAAAAGTCTGCGTGAACTATCGTCTGCACGATAAGAACGACCGCAACGGTTGCGAGAGGACACGCTATCGAAAGGATCGCATAGACGTGATGTCGCTCACCTCGTGCGTCGTTCATGGCCTCACTTCAACGCCTGGTCGAAATCTTCGATGATATCTTCAGTCGCTTCGATACCAACCGACACTCGAATCAAGCTGTCCGTGATTCCTAGACGGTGGCGGTCTTCGGGCGTCATCCCCGAATGCGAAGTTGTCGCCGGGCGAGTGACCAGCGTCTCGACTCCGCCAAGGCTCGGCGCGACGATCGGCAGCTTAGCCCTTTGCATAAATCGCTCAGCCGCGTCGACTCCGCCCTTTATCTCGAAGCTCAACATACCACTGAAACCGTCAAACAACTCTCGCGCGCGAGCGTGCGCAGCATGACTTTCGAGTCCGGGATAGTTCACCTTTTCAACCGAAGAGTGCTGTTCAAGGAACCGAGCAATCTTCAACGCGCTCGCGTTTTGATGCCTAACTCTCAACGCAAGCGTCTTCATCCCGCGATGGAGCAGAAACGCCGCGTGAGGGTCCATCGAGCCCCCTAAATGATCCAGCTTGTGTTTTATTCTCTCGATCAGATCTGCTCGACCTATGCAAGCGCCGCCGACGATATCCGAGTGCCCGTTCAAATACTTGGTGCAACTGTGAAGCGAAACGTCGAAGCCCCATTCCGCGGGTCTGAAGTTGACCGGGCTCGCGAAGGTGTTGTCGATCAATGAGACCAAGCCGTGCTCTTTCGCAAAGCCGGAGGCTGCCTTCAGGTCGCTCACCTGAAGCAGCGGATTCGACATCGCTTCGACGTAGATGGCTTTGGTATTGGGTCGAAGCTTGCTCTTCCAAGAGGCCGGATTGTCGCCGTCGATGAAATCGAATTCCACTCCGAGGCCCGCGAAGTCTTTCGTGAGGAAGTCGTGTGTGCCACCATACAAGCAGCCTTGCGCGAGCAAATGATCGCCGGCCGACAACACGGTCAATAGCGTTGTCGTGATCGCAGCCATGCCGCTCGCGGCAACAAGCGCCGATTCGGCGTTCTCGAGCGCGGCAAGCTTCTGGTGCAACGCCAGGTGATTAGGCGAGTTGTTCAGGCGAATGTACGGAATATCGTGGTAACTTTCTTCACCGGAGTACTCATACATCGCGGTTTGAAAGATGGGCATCGCGACCGCTCCCATCACGCGCGGCTCAGGCTCGCCCGAATGGATCAGTTTCGTTTCAATGTGTTTGAAGTTTTTCATAGATCCAACATTCTCCATCATGCACACAGAGACCGCAATCAGCGCGCCATACAAAGGCTAAGACAGCCCAGCCGTTGCTTCAACAGTATCCTCCACAGCAACTGCCTCTTTGTGTATCACGCCTCTGCGCGAGATAAACCCGACCGCAATCAAGTAAAGCCCGGCGCCGACTACTAATGCTTGATTGAAACCGGATAGTATCGCGATCACAAGCGCCGCCACCGATCCCATCACCGAAGTCGCGCCGTTCAGGCCCCACGCCCACGGTATGATCTCAGGTGCTGCGCGCGAAAGAATCTTAATCCCCATCGGCATCGGCATTCCCATAAGCATCGCAAGCGGCGCCATCAGCACGACCGCAATAACGATTCGGAACTCGCGCGGCAGTTGCACCAGGCCATAGAAGATCGGCGGCAACGCGATCACGTAAACCAATACAAGCACCGCCAACGTCGCAAGCAACTTACCCAGCGTTTTACGCAGATGGTCTTCACGGAACCGACCGCTCAGATAGCTTCCGGCCGCGCTGAACGCGAGAACCGAGAACAGCACTACCGCAAGCGAGTATACCGGATGGCCCAGAAACAAGATGAACTTCTGAATCATCGCTACCTCGACAATGATGAACCCCGCTCCGAGACACGCGAAGTAAAGCAAGTAACCGAGCTTCGTCGTTGCGCCGGTCGCAAGCGCGCGGCCACGCACCAACACAAGCGGCCCGATGATGAATAACAACACCAGCGCGCTGGTGATCCCAAGCAGCGCGAACAGAATCGAAGTGCCGAGGTTGGTCTTTTGCCACTCGCCGCTTGTCCCTTCGATGACGTGCCAGATGTTGGAAAGGCGAACCGTGTTGAAGAAGAACGGATTGTTGTCGCGCGTCGGCGCGACGTTCGTCCCGAAGCTCTTCCAAAAGTCTTCGGGGTCTGCCGTCTCAATCAACTGGGTGAACACGTTCGCCGGTCGCGTTAGAGGACTGAACAACAACTGAAAGCCATTTGATCCGCGGCGCCGTTCTCTCCTGAACGAGGAGATTCCTGCGTCGGCCCTTGCTTCGATCGTTCGGACCTCGTTGTCGGTGAATTCGCTTCGCTTGAAGATGAAAGTCGCGGGCGTGCGGTCGTAACCGGTTCGCGCGTCGCGCACAAGAATTATGTGACGCGCGGGATTGCTGATCCCAAGCTCGCTCATCATCGCGCGGGTCAGCGAGATCAATCGCAGCAATTGATCGGGCGGCTCGAAATACCAGCGGGTCATCGTCAGCAAACCGTCGTCGGTGAGATGAGTCACGTAGTCTTTGAACGCTTCGACCGTGTACAGGTTGTTCTCGCTCAAAGAGAACGCGCCGGCGGCGGTTGCCGCCCAAGTGTCAACCATCGTGGCTTGAATGATGTCGTAGCGATCTCGCGAGTTTCGAATGAAGCTGCGCCCCTCATCGACTGCTAGCCGGACGTCAGGCTGTTGGTAGATCGCACCTGAGTAGCTCTTGAACGGCTCGGATGACATCACGTCGCGCGCGATGATGGGATTGATCTCGACCGCGGTAATCTGCTTTTGCCCGAACACTCGAGCGGTCATCACGTCGTTGCCGCCGCCCGGCCCGATGATCAGCACGTTAGCGTCGCGCTTCAGGTGATGCACCAACCCGCTGAGCGACTCGCGTGCGTCTTGATGAATCGCGGAGTTGCTGGCGTCTTCGCTTATGCCGGTAGCGGCGTCGGCGTCGATCTTTATTTCGACGCCAGTATCGAAGTCACCTTCGACGGTAATTCTCGAAAACGAGTTCCACTTCGAAAACAACACATTTGTTTCTTCAAAGCCTTTCGATTTGCGAATGTCGATCCGATGAGTTGAGCTATTGTACGCAACGAGCCCCGCAATGCTTGCGGACAACAGGATTGAAAAAATCGTCGCCGCGCGGCTGCCTGAGGTTGAAGAGCCAAACAACGCTCCGGCTATAGCCGCGAGCGCCGAGACCAACAAAACGATGTTGATCGCGCCGATGAAGTTCAGCACAGGAATCAACAGCAGGCATCCGAGCGCCGCGCCGGCAAGGTCGAACAGGTACAGCTTGCTTATCTCACGCGCAAGCCGCGTGATTGCAAGCGTCACCGCGCAACCGGCGAAGAAAAACGGCAGCGCCGCCGCGCCATAGATTTTCGCAAGCCGATAATAGTTCTCAGGGCCGGTCTCAAAGGTCAGCGGATTGCTGAGGATGACGTAGAGTGAAAACAGATTGCTGAGCGCGAACAACATCGCGGCAAGGCTGAGCCACGAGCCTGTGCGTTCGGGTTTCATGCCGCGTTGGATGATGTATATGAAAACGCCGCTCGCGCCGGAGCCAAACAGCGCAAGCGAGATCGCCATAAAAGCAAAGTGATAATACATCGTAGCCGAGAAGAGTCGCGTGAGAGAAAGCTCGAGCATCAGGACTGAGAGGGTTATTAGAGAGATGCCCAGAAATATTTTTCGGCGGCTCATTCAGTATCCAACAAGGCCTCGATGTCGCTGCTCACTTGTTCGGCGCGAGCGTCCCAGGTTGAATCCTTCACCGCTCGCTGGCGCGCTTCTCGTTTCGCTTCCGAATCATTCGCGAGCGCGTCCTCAACCTTCGCGATGAAATCATCCTTGTCGCGAGAAATGCGCAGTATACCATCCAGCGGTTCGTACTCGTAAATCGGAGTGATTACCACTGGCTTGCCTGTTGCCAGATACTCGCGCACTTTGATCGGGCTGGCATAAATGACAAACTCGTTGTCAGTCACCCACGGCAGCACGCACACGTCAAACGCCGCCGCGTAGCAGGGCATTAACTTGTAGCGCTTCGAGCCAAGATAGTGAACATTCCCGAGCGATTCGATCTCGAGCGGCGAACCCCTCAGCCCGATCAATACCCAGTGCCAGTCGGGACGCTTCAGGCTTACGTAGCGAATCAGCTCCTGATCCATCAGCCACGAGTCGATCGCTCCGAAATAACCCAATCGCGGATGGGGAACGTCAGCGATGTCCTCCGGTTCCTTCCAATCCTCTGAAGTCGCCGAGGCGAAGTGCTCGTACTCAACTCCCTGTTCCAGTCGTTTGGCCTTCTGCGCGATCTCAGGATGGTCAGCCGTTTCTTCCTCGAACAGCTTTCGACCCGAGTAATAAATCAGATCGGCTCGCGTCAGCAGGTCATTGTGCATTTCGGCAATGAGCTCCGAAGAAGTCGCGTGGTCCATCTGATTCGCGTCGTATTTGTCTGAGACTTGATAGATCAACGCTCGTTCGCCGAGCCGCCCAACGACTTCCCGAGCTGTGGGAATCGCGATCCACAGGATCGGCTCTCGCAGGTCAAAGATAACCATCAGCAGTTTGATTTGAAACACAAGGAGCCACCGATTGATGGCGCGCGCCAAACGGCTCGAATAAAACGGCAGGAGCGGAGGCGAAACAACGACGATGCCCTCTCCGGTCACGCTGGGCGGGTTCGCGTAGCTGCGAAGCTTGCGTTTGATTTTGCTGAAAAGATCGGGATGTCTAAGCCCGGGCAATCCCATCGAGATTGAATTCACAAAGATGACGCGATTACCCGCGCGCGCAAGCCTGCGCATGATGTGGTTCTTCGAGTGCTGATGGTGATACCACCAGTCTTCGCCGCCAAAGCAGATTATGGATTGGTTTCGGATCATCCTGAGGTGAAGGCGAGGCTACAAACGCCTGAGCAGTTGGTCGTAGTCAGCGTGTGTGCCAATCCAGAACCAGTAAATCTGATCAGCTTCTCGCAGCCCCATCGCTCTGTAGCCTATTTCAACACGCACTGAGTAGATGGGTTGTCGCTTGCTAACCCGTTTGAACTGAAGACTCGGGTGATGCGGATCCTTGCGCCAAAGCTTGTAAGCTCGATTTGCATGTTGCTGAACGTCAGGTGGGAGCTGTTCAAACAGCCTGCGGAAGTTTTTGGTGATCCTCGATTTCACGGACTTTCGTCAGATGAAAGAATCTCGTCGAGCCGTTCGGTCTGCCCCGCCGCGATTTCTTGACGCGTAAGTTCTGCGAGTCGCTCCCATTGGTCCTCGGTGGTTGCGCGAAAGCGCGTTTCCCATTCCCTGTCATCAGTTAGCTCAGCCAAAATGCGCAGAGCAATAGCATCCTGCTCTTCGGCTGGCAATTTACCAACTTCATTAATCGCTTGTTCAAGTAGTTCCGTCATCGCTGTGACCGTCTTCGATGTTAGTTCTTGAGCTTGAAACTTGCAACTGCATCAAACTCTCGAATAACATTTTTGCATTGCTATTGCATCCTTGCCGTGGTGTGAAAACGTCTGAGCAGTTGGTCGTACTGGGCATGCGTGCCAATCCAGAATAAATAAAATGACTGACGAAGAACTTCGACAGTATTTCCTGTTCGTCACAAATGTCAAGAAGTACACGCGACCGCGTCTTGACCACCGCCATAATATTCCTCGAAACTCCGTCAGGAGTGTCCTGTCTATAGAATCATCGACGAGCAACGACCCGGACTCCGTCAGGAGTCACCTGCCGGCGTACTTGAGTGATTGTCAGGAAGAAGCTCGTCGCGAAGGGAGGAGACTCCTAACGGAGTCCACGCGATTGTTCGGACGTGATCTATAGACAGGAAACTCCTCCGGAGTTCGTTGGAAGCCGCGTCAGCAGTGCAGCTACAGCAACTGCAACAAGACCTCAGTGGTCACCTCAAAACCGGCCATACATGGTCGGGTCAAAACCGGCCATAGAGATCATCGCCGGGACTTCGATGTTTTTACTCTCCTGACTCCGTCTTGTCCATTCGATTGAACCTAACACATTCCACGTTCG
>DATFWM010000547.1:0-6604 GCA_035259295.1 Blastocatellia bacterium
ACCACTCGAAGCCTCGCGGATGATCGCTGACGCAGGTCACCGACCCGTCCGCCTGGCGAGTGCAGCTCAGCGTGTTGGTGTTCTGGAACGACCACTCCAGGGTCAGATTGGGGCTGAGCGAGGAAACAAAGAATGACTCCGGATAGCCGTCGGAATTCTGGGCGTTTCGATCGGGCGGGCAAAATTGATCGACGCCGCAGTATGACCCGCCTCCATAATGATTGTTCTTCTGTATCACCGAATACGTCCCGTCGTGAGAGTAAATCGCCGGGGTGATATCCCAGCCAAACTCGAACGAATTCAGGAAATTCCCGCTGGAATCGAAATGCAGCATATGGCCCTGCAGATAGTTGTAAGCAGTAAAAGCGCCGTAGAGAATACTCCCGTCAGGAGCAATCACCGGCGAAGAGGTGGAGTCATCAAAGACGCGGCCCGGTCCCGGTTCGTTCGTTCCCGGGTCAACTCCGAGGTGCGCTCCGACTCGACAACCACCAGCGGAGCCATTTGGGGGCAGTTGCCCGCCCTGTGACACAGGGACGCCGCAGCCATCATTGAGATGGCCTCGCAACGAGGCGGCCCACTTGGGAGTCAGATCAGGGTTGATCGCCACTAGAAACCCATAACGCGTCGCAAAGTGCGTGCGGCTGATGGTGTAAATCGTTCCGTCCGGCGCGACCGCGGGAGCCACGTTGATGCCCGGTCGTTGTGAGCCACAAGTGATCGTTGGTGGCAAAGCATCGGGGCTTGGCGGCCAGGGAAGCTGACTGTTGGGGAACTGCACTTTGCATTGGTCGGTTGGAGCCGGAGCGTTAGGAGCAAGCGTCTTGAACGATACCTTAGAGATGTTCCCATTAGCAGAGATCTTTACAAGCCAGGAGTCGACTACATCCTTGCCCCAGGGATTGTTGTTATTCAACTTGATGGCGTTGTAGTACACATTACCTGCGTCGTCGACCGTCAGCGGACCGGCGACGAAGGTGTTCCTATCAATGTTGGGGCCGAAGGGATTGAAGCGTGCAACGACCGAGCCATCAGCCCGGTTCAGCTTGAACACGGTTCCTCCGAACCCGGGATCGTACACAAAATTTCCGGCCAGCGCGCCGTGGTATACAGGCTCCCAGCCCGGGCCGCCGAACGGCACGGGTTTCCAATCGCTTTGGAAATTCCAGACCTCGGTTAACTGACCGGTCTGCCAGCTGAGTCGTCTCTGGTTCCATGTCTGCGTCTCCCAGGTTGTCAAATCCGTATACGTTCCCGTTTTGAATTCCATGAACACATCGTTGCCATCAACCAGGGGCGTTTGGTAGTGAACGAACAGAGCCGCGTCGCCGAACACTCGTTGCCCGGACGCTTTTTCCTGCTCAACAAAAGGATCATAGACGATGTTGGCCAGTATCTGGTTAGGGCTCTGCCCCACCACGTTGATGCTCCCACTGTGGGCGGCGTCGTGTCCCCACTGCGGCCAACTTACTATTGAGCTTTGGACGGCTAGGAGAGTGGGTTGGAATGTTTTGTAAGTAGTAGTTTGGACAAGGCTATACCTTGAAGGCGCCTCAGCCTTTAACTGTTTGCTACGCGCCGGCGCCGACAACCTGCGAATTCCGTGAGCCGGCATTAGGCTTGATCCGTGTGGCAAGTATTCCCTCTCATACTGGCCACTAACGGGTTCTGACTGGGTTTGCCCGTATGCTGAAACAGCGATCAGCAGTACAAATAATGAATTTAGGAAAAGCTTCCATTTCTTTAACATCGGCAGAACCTCCTTTCATTAAGCATCGACGAAGGTCGCAAGTCATGTGACAATGCTTGCGAGACTGCTCTTCATTCATCGGCGGTCTTCAAAGAAGAAAACCTCACGATAAATATCGGCGTAGCCGCTTGAGCGCGTCGTATTATATCAGATGTACCGAATTCCCGAAGCTCTTGTAGGCTGCTCACCGCGGTTGGTGAACATTAATCAAGGAAAAACGATACCAACAAAACACAACGGCTGATTGACTAACCGCGCACCTGTGAGTCGACAAGCGAGCAACAATCGTTTGCAGAAGTACTCATCAGGAATCCACAGAGACAGCAAGAAAGCTATATAGTAATCGAACCTGACTATGACATCGACCAACAGCCGTACGACGATAGCTAAGCAGTCCCAACACCCAAATCTGCAAGGTACCCCCACAAATGTCACCACAATCGACAATCGCAGTTGACACAAGCAGCCAATTGGACGCTAGAAGTTCCGAATTCGCAAAGAGTTAGTGGAGGCGGCGATCGGAATCGAACCGATGAATAAAGGTTTTGCAGACCTCTGCCTTACCACTTGGCTACGCCGCCTTTGTCAAACCAACGCCTTCGCCAGACTAAAGAGGCGAAGGCAACTCGCGCGGGCCGCTTGAGTCTGTCCTTCGCCCTTGAACCTTGGAGCGGGAGACGGGATTTGAACCCGCGACTTCGACCTTGGCAAGGTCGCACTCTACCGCTGAGTTACTCCCGCTCGCCGAATTAGATTCTATCCGCCAGAATTTCACTCTGTCAAACCAAAGTCCAATTCGAAGACCTGTTAGACCTGGCTGCGCTATCGGAACTTCAACTTCATCACAAGCGCGTCCTCTTGCGGAGAACGGTAATAGTCCCGGCGTCGACCCGCGAACCTGAATCCCAAATTCTTGTACAGCAGTTGAGCTGTTTCGTTTGAAGCCCGCACCTCCAGCAGGACTTGAGCCGCGCCGCGCCGCCGGGACTCGTCAAGAGCCGTTTCCATCAAGCTTCGACCGATTCCCATCCTGCGATACTCGCGACGCGCAGCAACGTTGTTCACGTGCAACTCGTCTTCGACAATCCACCCTGCAAAGAACCCGATCACGTCCGGTCCGGGATAAAAGTTGCGAGCGACGAACATTACTGAATTCGGATTGGTAAAGAGTTCCTGCCTATAAGAATCGTAACCCCAGCGGTTCAGCCCGCTGGTCTCTTCGATCTCGACCACCTCAATCAAATCGCGTTCGCGCATCGGCTCGATCGCATAGGACTTGAAGATCGGCTGGTGTTCGGTCTTTGTTACTTTACTTGTCGACATAGAAAAACTTCAGACTACCTCAGCCTGATCTACCCGGATTCGATGCTCCGTTTGATCTTAGAACCAAGAAGCCCCAACGACAACTTTATTTCTGCCTCTGACCGTCTGACGTAACAAGCCCTCAAGGTTTGAGGTGTTTCCACCTTGCCGCGCGCATACTTCAAAAAGGCAAGCCTCGCGATCGCCTCCGCGCAGCAACCGCGCTGTCGCGCGAGTCCCGAACCCACAGCCACGGGCGCCAGACCTGAAGCTTCCGCTCCATCGCCAGCAAACGTAACCGTCTTCAGACCAGCGACACGCTCAAGCGCAAGTTCGAAGCTTGAAACCATCGGCTCGTTTTGCCTGACGGGCACGCCGTCCCCGTCGAATGAAAACAACTGAGAATATACCTCGCCCTTGTAAGCATTCACCAACGCGCAAACTTCAGTAGCTGGCCGCGCGGCAAAAGCTGCCGCTTCAAGCGAAGTAATGCCAACAATCGGTTTGTTGGTAGCCGAGGCTAGACCCTTCACCGCCGCCATCCCGACTCGCAGCCCTGTGAATCCGCCGGGCCCAACACATACCGCAAAGAGATCCACGTCGCGTATAGCCAGCCCGGCTTGCGACAACAGCGACTCGATTTCGGTCCACAGTTTCTCCGAACGCTTTTCATCGGGCGCTGTGTGAATCGAGTTCAGCAGGTTTGCGCCTTTGGCAACCGCGATGCTGGTTGCTTTGGACGACGTGTCAAGCGCGAGAATGACCGGTTCTGCTGTTGTGAATGTCTGATCGCTCAAAAACTCTGAACAAGTTTGACCTGTCAACAGGCGATTATATATTCTGCCTGTGGCCGAAACAACCTTACTGCCGACAGACCTCTGACCGCTGACCACTGACTATGCAACCACCGACGCCAATGCTCAGGCAGTATCAGGATATCAAGCGGCAGCACCCTGGCACGCTGCTGTTCTTTCGGCTCGGTGATTTTTACGAGTTGTTCTTCGACGACGCGATGATCGGCTCGAAGGAGCTCGAAATTACGCTGACCGCGCGCCATCGCGAGCGAGGAAACCCGGTGCCGATGTGTGGCGTTCCTTACCACGCTGCAGGAGGCTACATTGCCAAGCTCGTGCGCAAGGGCTATCGAGTCGCAATTTGCGAGCAAACCGAAGACCCGAAAAAGACAAGCAAGCTTGTTCGCCGGGAGGTTGTAAGGGTTATCACGCCGGGAACGGCTATCGATTCTCAGTTGCTAGACGCACGCGAGAACAGCTATCTGGCGTCTGTGGTCGGCGCCGGCTCAGGCATGGCGGTGGCGTTCTTGGATGTCTCCACAGGCGAGTTCCTTGCGGTTCAGTTCTCCGGCGAAACAGCCTGGCAGCGAGTCCTCGAACAGGTAGAATGCTTCAGCCCCCGCGAGATCATCTTTCCAAAATCGCTCGAACCTTTGTTCAAATCGGGGCAAAAAGCAGATGCTGAAACAAGCGAAGCAACTGCCGAAAGCGACGCTGCGACGGGCGCTTTGACTTTCACCGGATACCAACCCGCGCTGAATCCAGTTGATGAATGGTTTTTCTCGTTTGAGCGCGCTCGAGAGCTCTTGCTGTCTCACTTTGATGTTGCGTCGCTTGAAGGTTTTGGTCTTGGCGGGCGCGATCTGGCGGTCGCCGCGGCCGGCGGTGTGCTCCACTACGTTCGCGAGACGCAGAAAGACAACGCAGCTCACATCACCGGGCTGTCTTACTTCGAGCCGAATGATTATCTGATTCTCGACCAGACGACTGTGCGCAATCTCGAGTTGGTAGAAGCCCTTGACGGCTCGCGAACGCGAACGCTCATTGGAGTGATCGATGAGACAATTACGGGAATGGGTTCGCGACTGCTGAAGAATTGGCTTCTGCGACCCTCAATGAAATTGGGCGAGTTGAACGCGCGTCTCGACGCAGTTGAAGAATTGAGGAACGCGTTGATTCTGCGTGATCGGCTGCGAACGGAGCTAAAGCGGATCGTGGATCTGGAACGCCTGATGGCGCGCATAAGTCTTGGTCGCGCAAACGCCCACGATCTGGTTGCGCTCAAGACTTCGGCGGACTCGATACCTCAAATCAAAGAGCTGCTCGCCGATACGACCGCTTCGCTGCTCGAGGTGTTGGCCGAGAGCCTGGATGAACTTCAGGACTTACGCGATTTGATTGGTAAGAGCATCAACGACAATCCGCCCGGGACGCTGACCGATGGCGGCTACATCCGCGAAGGCTACAACGCGGAGCTTGATGAACTGCGCGGACTTGCGACATCCAGCAAGAGCTTCATCGCGAGAATCGAATCTCGTGAACGAGCGCGAACCGGCATCTCATCGCTCAAGGTGAAGTTTAACAATGTGTTCGGCTACTTCATCGAAGTGAGCAAGTCAAACTTGAAGAACGTGCCTGCGGATTACGAGCGCAAGCAGACTCTGGCTAACGCCGAGCGTTACACGACGCCGGAGTTGAAAGAGTACGAAGCAAAGGTGCTGGGAGCCGAAGAGCGAATCAGCGAGATCGAGCAGCAGCTCTTCGCTGAGATCAGACAAGCCGTCTCGGTTGAGACAAAGCGCGTGCAAGCTGTCGCTCACGCGCTGGCAATCCTCGACGTTCTGTTATCGCTTGCCGAGGTCGCAGCTCGCCGTAACTATTGCCGCCCAGTGCTCACCGAAGACGATGAAATTTACATTCGCACTGGGCGTCATCCTGTAATCGAAGCAACAGGCGAGCGGTTCATTCCGAACGACGCGTACCTGAACAACTCTACCGATCGGTTGTTGATCATCACCGGACCGAACATGGGCGGAAAATCCGTCTATCTCAGACAGGCCGCGTTGATTGCGATCCTCGCTCACATCGGGTCATTCGTGCCAGCGGAAGAAGCGCGCATCGCGATTCTCGATCGCGTATTCACTCGGGTCGGGGCGTCGGATAGCCTGGCGCGCGGGCGTTCGACTTTCATGGTCGAAATGACCGAAACCGCCAACATCCTCAACACCGCTACGCCCCGCAGCTTGATTCTGCTCGACGAAGTTGGCCGCGGCACTTCGACTTTTGATGGCTTGTCGCTGGCATGGGCAATAGCGGAATACCTTCACGACAATCCACAGCACGCGGCGAAGGCTTTGTTTGCAACGCACTATCACGAAATGACTGAACTTGCGAAGCTGCTGCCGGGAGTCCGCAACTATCAAATGGCGGTCAAGGAGAGCGGCGGCACGATTGTGTTTTTGCGACGCGTAGTCGAAGGCACCGCGTCGAAGTCTTATGGAATCGAGGTGGCTCGACTTGCCGGCTTGCCGCGAACTGTGACCGAGCGCGCGAGAGAGATTCTTTCAAACCTGGAAGCGAATGAGCTGGATGTGATGGGCAAGCCGAAGTTCGCTCGCCATCTTCCATCTCGAAAGGCCGCGCCTCAGCCGACGTTGTTTGAAGCTGCGAATGACGCGGTCGTGGATGAGCTGCGGAATCTTGACACGGGAGCGCTTAGCGTTGAACAGGCTCTTGATGTTTTGAGGCGTCTTAAGCA
>DATFWM010000548.1:0-6968 GCA_035259295.1 Blastocatellia bacterium
CGCGCCGTCCGGGTCAAAGGTCGTGACCACCTGCTGCGGATAATGACTGAAAGCATAGATACTCAGCGGGACTCGATCGTAAAAGATGCCGAAGCCGCCGCGAACCACAGTTGATTTGCTTCCAAACGGAGTCCAGGCCAAGCCCGCACGCGGCGCAGCTCGGTACGTGTCGGTTATCCCTTGACGCTCCATTCGTGCCCCTACATCGAGCGACAGCCTGGGAGTGATGATCCAGTGGTCCTGTCCATACAGCGCGAACTCCAGATCGGAAACGTTGTACGGTTGACCACCGATAAATTCGATACGTTTGAGTAACTGACCGGAGGTGTTGTTGATGTCAACCGGCCTCGCCAGAAACTCGCCGCGACTATTTGTGTGAGCGACCGAGGTGCCGAACTTCAGATTGTGCTGCCCCGCAAGACTAATCGGGGCGAGCGAGTAACTTTCAAGCCACTCCATTCGTGACGCGCGACGATCTTGCTGACTGAAGTAATTACCACTGTTCCCCGTTGGCGCGAGCACCATGTCCGCCGAGCCTTCTCCCCAAACGCGGCCGTGAAACCGCTTGACCGCAAGGGTGCTTTCCAGAAGATTGCTGCCGATGGTCAGCCGATCGAAGACCGTACCGGTGTAATCGTGATCGCCGAACGTCGGTGTCACCGGTTGTGGGTTGAAGAAATTGAGATTGACGAAGGCGATCTTCAGCGGCGCAACGTGAAACGTGCCGGTCAATGTGTTCGTCGGCGATAAAATGTAATCAAGCTGCGTGAAAGAATTGATTGCTTCTTTCTTTGTTTCGTTAAACGGGAACGGCAGCGTTCGGTCTGGCCGTTTCTGAATCGCGTACTCGAAGCCTTCGGAGAAATAAAGCTTGTCATGAATCAGGGGACCGTTGAACGTCAGCCGTGGCGTAGCCTCGCGCACGCCGCGCAGCGAGCCGCTGCGAATGCGAAAGTCGGGCAGCGGATCGTTGAGCTCGTAGTTCCATTTGTCTCCGCCGCGCCGAGTTTCGACCGCAACGACGCCGGCGGTGAAACGTCCGAACTGCGCCAGGTAAGGCGTCTTGAAGACGCTGATCGATTCGACGCTATCGACCGGAACGGTCATTCCAAACTGTCCGGTGGCCGGATCGGTTACGTCAGCCGAGTTGACGATGAATGCGCTGCGATGCTCGCCGCTGCCCGAGATTTTGATCTCACCATCGGCGGAGCGAACCACTCCAGGGACAAGAGGCAGCGCGTCAGAAACAGTAGTCGGTTTGTTTGCGGTCTCCTTGAGTGTAGTGCGCTGAAGCTCTGACGAGGGCGACGATCCTTTTTCGATGGGCGGCACGTCTGCGCTGGCTTGCACGGTCACGCCTTCCTTCAGCGTGATCTTGGGAACCATCGTGAACTTGATCTCCTGCGGCTGATCGACCACAACGATTTCATTCTGAGTGAGTGGCTCGAATCCCTCTTTCGAAGCTACAACGTCATAGGTTCCGGCAGCGACACCGGTGAACTCAGCTTCGCCCTTATCGTCTGTGTTGATCGTCGTGACTATTGCTCCGCGCGATTTCAGTTGCACTGACGCCCCAGCAACCGGAGCGCCGGATTCGTCATTGGCAGTGATGCGAAGCCTTGTGGTTGGCCGCGACTGTTGGGCCGTTGCCGGCGAGACCATCGCCGAGATCACGAGCATAACGCAAACGCCACTGATTAGTCGTCTGAAATTCAGCATGACAAGCGCGAACCTCTAATGGTTTCCTGCAGGCCTAACGGTATTGATCGCTGGTGTCATTGGACTCCATTATAACCGAGTGAGCGTCAACGTCAAACACGCGAGCGTAGAGCGCTGTTGCGTTGACACTCATCAAAGCGGTGATATAGACTGAAAGTACTCTGAGCTTTGATTTTATAAATCATCCAACGCTGGAGGTTTTTGAATCGTCAGTTCTGTGCCAACCGTACTGGGCTGAGGATTGTGACTGCAGGTCGAGGGAGGGAATTCAATGTTTCGCATAAGTCAACGAGCGGCTGTGCTGGCCGCCGCGATCGTTTTCGGATCGATCCTGGCCTGGGCGCAGGTCGGCCAAGTTGAGGGCACCGTCAAGGTCAAGGCACAAGACAATTCGATGAAGCCGGTAGTCGGCGCCCTAATCGACATCTATCGAACCGACATCAAGGGTCATTGGAGTGTAAAGACGGACAAGACCGGCCACTACGTTATGCTGGGGTTGCCGCTGCAGGGGACGTTCACCTTTATCGTATCGGGGCCCGGAATAACGCCGTCGTTTCAAGGTAACGTCCGGGTCGCGCAGAGGCCGGTTGTTGACTTTGTTACGGATCCAGGAGACGGGCATACGCTGACGCTCGAGCAGGTGCAACAGGCTGCGAAGGCTGGCCCGACCCAGGCAGCGCCCGGCTCGACGATGTCGGCTGCTGATAAAGCAAAAGCGGAGGCCGCGCAGAAAGAGATGGCGGCGAAGATGAAAGAAGGACAGGAGCTCCAGGCAAGCTTTGATTCGGCTCGCACTCATTACAACACCGGCGTCGAGTTGATGAAGGCGAACAACTATCAGAACGCGCTCAGCGAGTTTGAGCAGGCGTCTACGGTTGACCCGAGTAAGCACGCCGCTATGGCGGAACTTGCATACAAAGCCAACGCGAGCCTCGCGGAGGCTCACTATCAAATTGGCGTTGATCTGTTCAACAAGAAGCAGCGGCCCGAAGCGAAGACTCATTTCGACGCGGCTGTGGCGGCCGCAAAGAAAGCCATCGCTGTTGCTTCAAAGGCCCCAGGCGAAGGTAACCCGGCACTCAATACCGATCTGATTGTGTATTACAACATCCTTGCCAAGAACGCGTCGCTGCTGGTCGAGTACTACGGGGCCGCGGATCTGGTTGACGACACCATCAAACAGATCGACCAGGCAGAGGCATTGGATGCCGCCAACAAAAACAAGTGGGAAGTTATGAAGGCGGACATGTACAGGAACGCAGGTCAGACTGAAAAAGCGGTCGCCGCATACAAAAGCGTGTTGGCTGCCGACCCTGCCTACGTCGATGCGCTTTACGGGTTGGGTCTGACTCTTATCGCCAGCACCGAGAGAGCGCAGATTCAAGAAGGCGCGAACACTCTGGCTGAGTTTGTAGCAAAGGCTCCCGCAACCGATAAGCGAGTGCCTATTGTGAAAGAAGCGCTGGAGGGCGTTAAGAACGCTTACAAGGTCGAAGCGGAAAAGCCCGCGACGCCAGCCAGACGGAGGAAACCTTAAAGCCCACGTCGTCACGCAGTAACGAATTCATTCGCCGTCTCGAAGCGTGCCGAATGAATTCGTTACTACGCAGCTAGTCTTCCCCCGCAGGCTAACTGTTTTCACAACAGAGTCCCCTTTGCTAAGTCTTGACCGACGAGAGACCTTCTGGTACACCCCTGTTTGTTAGAATTGCATTCACTTCGATGAACAGGAAGTTGTTTTCTAGGAAGCTTGGAGTGGTGGGAATTACACTGGCCGCGTGCGGTCTGCTCGTGGTTGGTGCCCCGCTGCTTACCCATTTTCAAAGCCGCGCGGTTGGCTTTGATAACAGGGGTGGTGCACGACAAAACGAACTTGAATCGCGGCTGGCTTCCACGAGACCGGCTGAATTCAGAACGGCGCTCGAGTCTCTGGTTGGACTCGACGAGATTGGCGCGCTTGATCTCTGGCGAAGGGCTCTAAACAACGCTGACCCGCAGCTCAAACGTGAAGCATGGAGTGAGTATCGTTTTATTCAAGCTGACCTGTCGCGCAAGCAGTTCGTACCCCAGATTGCTCAGATCGATGCGTCTTCAGAAACAGTAACACGAATCGCCGAAGCGGCAGGACTTCAGGCGACTATCTGGACGGCAAGCCCCGATCGATCGGTCGCAGCAGTCCCGCCATATTTGATCGAGCGGCTTCGCGCCGACGGCATAGCCACAGAGGTTCTCTATGATTCAATAGCGACGTGGCAAAAGGCCCGCGTAAGCGGGGACGCAATTGCGCAGTCGATCACGCCGAGCTATGAATCGGCCGGCCCGATGCAAATGCGAATCGCCGTGTTGGATCTCGCCGATCACGCTTCCGAGTTTCTTGGCGACGTCGAAAACGTCTTGATGCGCGAGGGCTCGCGGCTAGCTTATTTGGACATCTTCGAGTCAGACGGCTCATCGCAATCTATCGCCTCACACGTGGAAGAACAGTACACGCGACGCGGCATTAGGCTTGCAGGCTTTTATACGCTTGCTGAGTTCGCAGACCTTGCGCCTCGACTGTTTCCGGGAAAAAGTTTCGAGTCCGGTAAGCGCGCGTCGGAGACTCACACAGTTCACATTACACTCGAAAACGGAAAGTTTCATACCTACGAGCAGGCGATTACTGAGTTCAAAGCCCTAGCGTCCGCCCATCCCGATCTGGCCCGCTATGTTAAGCTCGGCTCCAGTTTCGAGGGCAGAGAGATCTTCGCGCTCAAGGTGAGCAGGGACGCGTCGCTTGACGACGCCAGCAAACCCGACGTGCTGATTACCGGCTGCCATCACGCGCGCGAGTGGATCTCCGTCGAGACCCCCATCTACATCGCAAATCAACTTTTGAACGGTTACGCGAGTGACGACTCGATCAGATATCTGCTCGACCATCTTCAGGTATGGATCGTTCCGATCGTCAATCCCGATGGACTGACCTACAGTCAGCAGTCTCCAAATGACTCGGTGGACCCGATCCGCCTGTGGCGGAAGAACCGGCGGCCAATATCTGTGAGCAACTGCGCCTCCGGGATCGGCGCCGATCTAAACCGGAATTACAACTATCAGTGGCGGCCGACGGGCGACGCGCCTTGCTCTGATTATTGCTCCCGCGATCGCAGCTGTTTAAGCGACGACATCGGCGCGAGCGACGATCCAACCAGCGAGATCTATCGAGGGCCTCAACCTGAAAGTGAGCCTGAGGTGAAGGCTATGAAAGCCCTCATGGACGACCCCAATCGGCATTTTCGGGCGCAGCTCGATTATCACAACTACTCTCAGTTGGTCCTCTATCCGTGGGGCTACGCGCCCGTCGGTACCGACGACGCGAACACTCTCTCGAGCCTTGGCCGGCGAATCTCGGATGCGCTGTTCGGCGTGGACCGGGCAATGTATCGACCCGAGCAAGCCGTTAAGCTGTACACCCTAAGCGGGTCGTCGATTGACTATGCTTATGCGGTCAACAAGGTGCCCGCGCCCTTCGTGGTCGAGATGCGGCCCAACTGTTGTGACTTCACGGTGCCCGAAAGCCAGATTCCGATTGTGAATCAGGAAAACTGGGCGGGCGCTCGACTGCTGCTGAATTGGGCAGCAGGTCCGCCTATCCTCGAATCGGTCAAGGCCTATACAATTGGCCCCGATGGCAAGTTCTCAAAGTTGATTTATTCGGCTCGCTGGTCTCCGTCAACCGATGATCCTATTGGTCATCGGCAATTGGTGGTCGAGACGCGGTTCACAGGCATTGCGGCGGGGCGCCTACAGGTAAGATTACAATTCTCGAAGCCCATGAATACAGGGCTGCCACCCCGGTCGACGCTTGGGCGCGACACACAACTTGATGAGGTCGGATTCACTGCAGTCATCGGGGAAGAAGGATGGCAGAAGACTGATTACACCGGCGATACCTGGGTCGGCGAGACGGTGATCGTCGAGGATCAGAACCTCACAAGTCCTTGGCAGCTTGCGGTCTCGGCCTCGGACACTATCGGGCTTCTGCTGGACGGCGCGCCGGCGACCATCGCAGGCTACATTGCAGGCACCGGTCACTGGCAAAACTACGAGGACTTGACCGGGCAGGGTTATGACGGCGGCATCGACAGGCAGCATACGATCGGACCGACGGTTCGCGGGGACTACCCGAACATTATTGTTGCGTCGCCGATCGGCGGCGAGCGCCTGGCGGGCGGTGACAGTTACACAGTCGTGTGGATCGCCCCGGGCTCCGCGCAACTGCTTTCCCTCTCGACGGACGGAGGCATCAGCTTTTCGGTACTGACTGACAATATTCCTCCCAATGTTCAACGGTATGACGTTACAATGCCGCGAGCGGCCACCACCCGAGCGCGCATTCGTCTCGTCGCTATTGAACCGGTTACTCACAGTTTCTTAATCGCCGCGAGCCAGTCGGATTTCTCGATAGGCACGAACGTCGGGTCGAACATGGACATTAGCTTCGTCTCCTCTGAGAAGGTTGATCTGAATTGGAGCGACGTGTTATCTGATGATCCCCCCAACTCCGCCAGCGGATCGTCGCGTTTGATCTTGAACCTGAAGATTACCAATCGCGGTAACATACCGGTCTTGAATCCCTTCCTGCGCGTAGGCGAGCTCACTCGCAACGTGCTGTTGACGCGGGACGCCAGATCTACATGGGCCGACGCGGGCCGTCAGAGCATCGACGCGGGCAGCGACAATACCCTGTCGCCGGGAGAGACTGTAGATGCACGAATGGTGATAGGGTTAGTCAGTCGAAAGAAGTTTTCAATGTCGGTGCAGGTCTACGGAGTTCCATCAACCGGCGCGATTAATCCCGCCGACGCGGTTAACGTTTGGAGCGGGAAACCGGCAACCAGATAAAAGTTCTGAGCACTCGGTGCGCAATGTGAAGACCCTAATCACACCAGGGCATCAACACAGTGCTACACGACATACGACAAAACGCAAACATTGACGTCGGGAAACCTCGATGGTAATCTTTTCGTCAATTGATGATCAGCAGAGTTCTCATTCTGGCGTTTCTTCTGTCGGTCTCTAGCGACTCGCTCGCCGCTGTGGCTCCGAATATGGACGCGGGATGCTCGGCTCGGTGCTGTCAAAACGTGCGCCAGAATAGACCCGGTGCAAATCAATCGAAGCTGCGTTGCTTGATGGAGTGCAATCAACCGGGCGCTGCCAACACTTCTTCGCCCATCGTTTCCTTCATTGACCAGCGAGACCGCAACCTT
>DATFWM010000549.1:0-6720 GCA_035259295.1 Blastocatellia bacterium
CCGAGCGGCGCGATCAGGATGAACCGATACGATTAAAGACTGATCTCGTAACTGTCGGCGCGTCGGTGGCGGACCGAAGCGGACACGCGATCAAATCACTCAAGACCGACGATTTTGCGATCTACGAGGACGGCGTGAAACAGCAGATTGCTCACTTCGCCGCCAGCGAGGAGCCATTCACGCTGTTGCTGCTGTTGGACATCTCAGGCTCGACGCGCGAGGACATCGCACTGATGAAGCGCGCGGCAAGAAACTTCCTGGGCGAGCTTCGATTCGATGACCGCGTCGGGGTGATTGTTTTCAGCCGCGAGGTCGAGATGATCGCCGAGTTCACCGATCCTCGCGCGGAAGTTTCAACGGCGATCGATCGCATCGCAACGACTGAAGGCGATGAGGGCCATCGATTCACGACAAACACCGGCACGTCTTTTTACGACGCGTTGTATCTGGCGGTCGAGGAGAGCCCGCTCAAACAAGCCGAAGGACGCAAGGCGATCGTTTGCATGTCAGACGGCGTAGATTCCACCAGCAAGATGAAGTTCAAGGATATCGCGCCGCTTGTGGAGAAGTCCGACGCATCGGTTTATTTCCTCGAGTTGAACACCGAGGAAGCGACGCTTAAAGGATTATTGAAGCCGAGGAGCGATCCGGAGTTCGTGAATTTTTCACAGAGCCAGGTTGATCGTTATTACCAGGAGTACGACCCCGAATCGGTGCAGCGTTTTCGTCCGCGCGAGACTCTGACACCGCAGATGATTCGCGATATCAACGCCGGACTTTACAAGCTTTCCAGAGCAGAGCTGCGGGCACTCGCCGAGCGCGCCGGCGGTCGAGTCTATCCGGTGAAAACGCTTTCTGATTTGGGCGGGGTTTACAAGCAGGTGGCCGACGAGCTACGCGCGCAGTATTCGATCGGATACTACCCAAGTAATAAGGCTCACGACGGCCAGTGGCGTTCGATACGGGTTGAGACTCGCGCCAAGGATTCGACCGTCCGGGCGCGATCGGGATACTGGGCGCCGGGGAAGTGAGCATTGCTAGCGGTTCGTAGTACGGCCTTCAGGCGGAAGTTTGTAGTTGTGGTCTTGCGTTGTACAAGCTTCCGCCTGAAGGCCGTACTACAAACTGATCTCACGTTATGCGACGTATCTCAGTTGAATGTTATGCTGGCGGGCGGGCTGATGAACGGCCGCGACGAGTGACGATAGATGGGCGCTGGCACGTAATTGCTCGCTTGTTGAGCGAGTCTGTCGAACAATCACCGGACGGACAACAGCGGACGCAACATTACGAAGTTCTGACCGAGAACGGGACTGTTCTTAACGTGGCGCGCACAGGCGATGGCGAATGGTACTTGGTGGCCGAGATGCCTTTCAGTTAACTCAATGCCCGATCTCGACCACGGCCACCTTGTTCACGCCGCTGCACGCGAGAAAAAGAGTATCCTTTGACGCTGCAACCATGTGACGAACCACCCCGCCGCCAGACGGAATCGGCCACGTCGCGAAACTCTTGGTCTTAGGATCGAATCGCACAAGCGTGTTAGGCTTCACTGCCGATTCGCTGTACCAAACGACTCCGTCCGAGGTCGCCGCGATGCCGTAAGGGCGCGACTTATCTCCGCCCGGCGAAGGCCACTCTTCTACCTTCTTGGTCTTCGGGTCGAGCTGTCCGAGATAACCGCGCGAGTAGTCGCTGTAGTAGATCAAATCATTGGGCGTGATCGTCAGCCTCCTCGGGCGCGCGCCTTCGGGAAGCACATACTCGGTAATCGCCATCGTCACCGGATCGATGCTGGCGATCTTGTTGCTGTTGAACTCACAGAAGAACGGAATGCCTTTCGAGTTGACTCTTATGCCGTAAGGACGAGAGTCAGGCGTCGGCGATTGCTTCAATTCGATCTTGCCGGTCTTCGGGTCAAGCCTCCCGACGAAATTCGCCTGCTGAACTGTAAACCAAAGAATGCCCTTCTGATCGAAGATCGGCGTGTGAGGATCGCGAGCGTTCGGGTCGGGCATCGGATACTCGGTTATTTCACCCGTTTTTGGATTGAGTTTGCCGATCAGGCCCTTGGCGTTTCCGGTGTACCATATATTCCCGTCCTTGTCGGCGACCAATCCGTGAGGTCCGGACTTCGGCGTCTTGAGCGGATACTCTTTGATCTCGCCGGTCTTGGGATCGAGCCGTCCGAGCAAGTTGCCTTGCTGACCCGTGTACCAGAGGGCGCCGTCCGGCGCTACACACGGATCGTGCGGAAAAGCGGTCGGGGTCTTGGTGTCGTATTCCTTGATTGTGACTTTGGGGTCTGCGGCGCACGCGATTGAAGTTATCAGGATGGCCCCCACAAGAACGCTCGGAAGAATCTTGCTTAACATTTCTCACACCTCCTTGTTGAAGAGAGGCATCAAAGCAATGTTCCACTGGAAGGATGTCTTTGTGACAGGTTGCTGTATAACCGAATCGTTGACGAAGTCAAATAGATCGAGTCGTCATCAAGATACGTGATCGGGTCGGTACCACGAGCGGTAGCGAGAGTGGCGTCGCGCTCGCTACCGCTCGCGGTACCGGCCGATGGATACCTCTTAAGATCCAGCCAGCGCTTGATTGACTGCCTCGTCAAGCGCCTTTCCTTCAGCCTGACTGTAGCCGATCAGATGTTTGATCAGTCTGCCGTCGCGACTGAATACGAGAGTCTGAGGAATCGTATCGTCTTCGGTTCCAAGGTACGCAACGAACATATCATCGGTCGCCATTCCCACTGTGTACCCGATGCCATAATGATCTATGAACTTGCGAATGTCTTCGGGCGAGGACCTGCCTCGATCGTCAATGTGCAAGCCGATCACTTCTACGCCGCGGTCGCGTTTTTCTCGCGCGAGCCGCGCAAGTTGAGGTGTCTCTTGCCGGCAAGGAGGACACCAGGTAGCCCAGAAGTCCATCACCAGAACCTTGCCGCGATAATCCGAGAGCTTGATTGCACGGCCGTCAATCGTTCGGATTTCGAAGTCGGCGGGCATGCTCGCCGCGCCTTGGCTTGAAACAGAAGTGCCCGGAAGCACCAGCTTCGAATCGCTCTTCTCGCCCGAGTGAGCAGTGAGCAGCGTGTAACCGACAGTGGCTATCAGCGCAACGACGACGACGGTCGCAATTATTCGACCAGGCGTCCAAAAATCTTTAATGTCCTCTTCAGCCATTGAATTCAATCTTGCTTTTGCTGTTCAGTGTTCTCCGAGACGTCTTTTAGCGGGATCGACACGTGATACTCCTCACCCGCCCAGCGACCGAGATCGATGATTCGGCACCGCTCAGAGCAAAAGGGGCGATTGGGATTGTCTTCCCATTTAGTTTGCTTTCCGCAGATTGGGCAGTTCATTCTTGGAATCCAGCAGACTATTTCTCAGTCGGATCATTAGTATCGCTCGGCCGAATCGGCGGGAGTCGTCTTTCGAATTTAAGCATCTGATTCTCAACCCAGAGCTGCATTCTCTCGCGTTCTGATGCCTGGGTCAGAGAGACGATTGATTTCAACCACCACGCGATTCATCATTCGCGTCAACTCGCGCACCTCTTGACGGAGCTCTTCAGTTCGTCTCTCCTGGCCCGAAACTCTTTGCGAGAGCCTGATGAGCCGCTCAACCAACTCATAGAGCTTCTTCCACATGAAGGTCCTTCCGAATCTGTTCCATCAAAACGTGCGTCTCGGCGCGCAGGCGGCTGATCCTCTCGTCGCGCTCGCGGGTTTCTTCATCATCCAGCCAGCGCAACGCCGATAGCGCTTGATCGAGAGCCGTTTCGAGTGACGCTGCCTCTTTCTCGGGTATTTCTAGCGTGATGCTTCTGCTCACAACAATTGACTCCTTCTCGGAAAGTTTATCATACGACGGTACGCTTCGAGCAAAAACGCCGCTTGGGATCACCTTCGCAATCGTTAGTTTAACGCAAATTACTCAATGGGCGCTGGCACCGGTCCCCGGACTGGTTTGATTCAGCATCAAATTCTCGATGAAAAACTCCATCATTCGGTCCTGCCCTAAACCCGAATGCCCTCGATCAGGGCCGACTTGCACCTCAAAGCTCTTGCCGGCTTTTTGCAGCGCTTGAATCAATTGCATCGAGTTGTTCGAGTGCACGTTGTTATCAGCCGTGCCGTAGTAAATCATCAGCCGGCCTCGAAGCTTGTCGGCGAAGTTCATCGCGTTTCCCGCTTCGTAGCCGTTCTTGTTCTCCTGCGGAATCCACATGTACCTTTCCGTATAGATCGTGTCGTAGTGATACCAGGAAGTCGGAGGCGACGAAGCGGACGCCGCTTGAAACACGTCGGGGTAGCGCAGCAGACACAACGCGGAGGCGTAGCCGCCGTACGACGTGCCGAAGATTCCCACTCGGTTCTTGTCGAGGTAGGTTCGCGACCACAGCGATTTCACTCCCGCCGCTTGATCGTCTATTTCGACGGTGCCCAGCTTCAAGTAGATCGCGTCGAGGAAGCGTTTGCCTCGGCCGCCGGCGCTGCGCGAATCAAGCGTCGCGTAAAGGAAGCCGTATTCAGTGAGTGTGCTCGGTAATGTAAATATCTCACGCGCGCCATTGGTCGACGGACCGGCGTAGACGCTGACAAGCAGCGGGTATTTCTTGTTTGGATCGAAGTTTGACGGAAAGTGCAAGAGCCCGTGAAGCTCGGTCACGCCGTCCGCCGCCTTGTACTTGATCAACTCGACGCGCTTCAAACCGAGCCCATCGAACTTGGTTGTATCGCTCTTGGCAAGTTCCTCGACGACTTTTCCGTCGGCATCCATCAACCGAGTCGTTGGCGGAACGTCGTGAGTTTGCGCGATGTCGATGAAGTGCAGGTTATCGGGCGCAACATCGACAGTGTGATTGAACGCCGGATCGGTAAGCCGCTTGTCGCCTTTTCCGTCCAAGCCGACACGATGAAGCTGAAGCTTCATGTGATTCTCGCCGTCGCGAGCCATGTAGTAAAGCAGCCCGGCGTCTTCATCCAGTTTCACAATCGCGCCGACTTCAAACTGATGATTGGTCAGCGTCGCCAGCAGCTTGCCGCTGAGGTCGTAAAGATAAAAGTTCTTCCAGGCTGTACGCTCAGACTCCCATATGAACCGCTCGCCGTCTTTGAGGAACTTCATTGGCGGATGATTCTCGGTCCAGCTCGGGAGCCACTCTTCGCGAATCACGACGCGGCACTTGCCGGTGTCAGGACTGGCAGCAGTCAGCTCCATTATGTTCTGGCGACGATTCGTTCTATTGAAAAGCAACTCGCTTCCATCGGGCGACCACTGCACGTTGTAGACGTAGTGCCCGACGACTGAGTTGTCGAACGGCTTGCCGTCACGAACGTCGAGCTTCACGGTCTTTTTCGAGTCGACGTCGTAGATCAGCAGATCGGCTATCGGATTATTCACACCCGCTTTCGGATAAGCCTCGATGTCCATCTTGCTCTGAACCTTGGTCTGATCGAGTTGCAAATAGTAATCCGGCACAGGACTTTCATCGAAGCGATAAAAGGCAACCTTTTTGCTATCCGGTGACCACCACATCGCGGTGGTCTGATCGAGTTCTTCGCCGTAAACCCAACTGGCAACGGCGTACTTGATGCGAGTCTTCTCATTGCCATCCGTTGTGATGGCGACCTCGTTTTCGCCGCTTGCGTCGCCGAGCCAAAGATTGCGATCGCGGTAGAATGCCCTGAATTTCTTGTCGGGCGATTCGGCGGACGAGTACTGCCGTCCGCGCTCGGGTCCGCCCGGTGGTCTTCGCCCTGCGAATCTAGCCTGTTCTGCGCCCGCCGGCGCCGCCCCGGCTTCTGTGGTTGCGTGCGTGGCGATGTCGTAGTGATACGTCTTACCCTCTTTGTAGTAGTCAAAAGATTTGCCGGCGTCTTGCCACTTGACGTTCAAAGCTCCCATCTTGACCGAGCCAGGAATCTCTTTGGACATCTTCTCGTAGCGATCGTAGGCGGGCATCGTCTTCAGGCGATCCTGTGCCCGCGAGATCGCCGCCGAGAGGCCTAGTGTTGTTAGCAACGCAGCAGCGACGCCGCGATACAGGATTCGATTCTTGAGCATCGAGGTCTCCTTCTTGAGGCGATCGAATGGATGATTATTATCGATTAGAGTTGATGATGCCAAGCTCTGAACGCGACTAACTCAGCTTCGAGATGCTATATTAGAAACTTCAGATCGAACGCTATGGCCTTGTTCTTGTCGATAGTCGTCCCCGCCTACAACGAGGAGAAACGCATCGGGCGCAGCCTCGACGCTGTGTTGAGCTTTCTCGCATCTCGGCCCTATCGCGCTGAAGTGATCGTGGTCGATGACGGCTCGTCGGATCAAACCGGGAGCCAGGTGTTGGAACACCAGTCCGGATACGTCGAAGCAGGTCACGAGTTGCGACTCCTAACCAACAAGCCGAATCGCGGGAAAGGCTACAGCGTGAAGCGGGGGCTCACGGAAGCGACCGGCGAAATAGTCTTGTTCAGCGACGCTGATTTCTCATCCCCGGTCACCGAAGCTCCAAAGCTCATCGAACCCATAGCCGAGGGCCGCGCCGATGTGACGTTCGGCTCGCGCGCTCTGAACCGCGAATTGATCGGCGTGCATCAGCCGCTTCTCCGCGACTTCGGCGGGCGCATCTTCAATCTGCTAATGCAAACGATCACCGGGCTCAAATTCAAAGACACTCAGTGTGGCTTCAAGGCGTTTCGCC
>DATFWM010000550.1:0-2771 GCA_035259295.1 Blastocatellia bacterium
GAAGCAACAAGAAGCGCGTTCTTTTTCTGTGCACAGGCAATTCGTGCCGCAGCCAGATGGCTGAAGCGTTCTTGCGCGAGGTTGCAGGCTGCGAGTTCCAGGTCCATAGCGCCGGAACCAATCCTACACGGGTCAATCCGATGGCAGTTCGAGCGATGGCCGAAGTGGGAATAGACATTTCAACTCACCGATCAAAACCGGTCGATGAAATGATAAGCCTGCAGTTTGATTTTGTTATCACCGTGTGCGACCTGGCCAGCGAGGCTTGCCCGATCTTCCCGGGCGTCGCGAGAATGTTACATTGGAGCTTTGAGGACCCGGCCGAAGCCGCCGGCACCCAGGAGCAGCGGCTCGGCGTGTTTCTTCGCGTGCGGGATGAAATCGCCGCCCGCGTCCGCAGCTTCGCCTCCGATGCAACTTGACTCGAAATGAGCGAGGTCAGAATATGAGAAGAGAGATCTCGGGTCACGGATCGTGGATCACGAATAACATGATCATGCAGCAGCCACCGACCGAGAACAATCTGAGTCTGCTCCGCGACAAACTGCTCATAATGGGCGGCGCAGCGGAGAAAGCGATAATGCTTTCCATGCGCGCTTTGGAAGAGCGCGACTCGAATCTGGCCGACCTAGTGATCCGCGAAGACGATGCTATTGACCGCATGGAGCTCGAGCTTGATCAGATGTGCGTCGATGTACTCGTGCTAAAACAGCCTGCTGCGTCGGATCTGCGATTCGCGGTCTCCGTGGCACGCACTGCTCCGGTTGTAGAACGCATAGCCGATCACGCGGTCAACATAGCGAAGCACGCGCTCGCTCTAAACGATGAGCCGCAGTTTGGATTAGGATTGGAGCTCACAAAGATGTCCAACGTGGTTCAGGGCATGCTTGTCGATGGACTCGACGCCTTCACTTCCGGTGACCCGGACAAAGCCCGCGCCACTATCGAGCGAGACGATGAAGTTGATTCATTGTATGATCTTTTCTACTCGGAAATAATCGCTGCAATGGAGCGCGATTCTTCCGTGGTCGGGCGGGGCGCGCAATGGCTTTTTGTGATCAAGCACCTTGAACGCATCGCCGATTACGTTACCAACATTTGCGAGCAGATCATTTATATGGCGCGCGGGCAGGTTATCAAACATTCAGTGTGGTAGACGGCGTGAAAGTCGTCGGTCATGTTTGCCTCTCACAAGGAGCAAACGATGGGAGGTAAGCACTGGCAAATCTGTGCTTTGGGCTTTACGGGTGATTTGCGCAGGTGCAAACGCAGCTATGGCAACGGGAGTTGATGGAACGCGAGTGCGCAGCATTATCATCGTCGAAGATGACGAGGATATTGCTGACTCGATACGCTACAACCTGGAACGCGAGGGCTTTCGCGTGCGCGTCGCGGGGACGGGCGAAGACGCGCTCAAGCTTATTCTGGAGGGGCCGCCGAGTCTGATACTGTTGGATATAAATCTGCCGCACATGAGCGGCTTCGAGATTTGCAGACGTCTTCGCGCCGAATCGTTGACCGCAACAGTTCCGATCTTGATGTTGACGGCTCGCGCGGACGAAACAGACAAAGTGCTTGGGCTGAATATCGGCGCTGACGATTACATAACAAAGCCCTTCAGCATGCGCGAGCTTGTTGCGCGGGTCAACGCCGTCCTCCGTCGATCTGAGGTCGCCGACGTTAGTCGCCCGGTCTTCGACAACGGATCGCTAAGGATCGACCCCTCGACTTTCAGCGTGCGTTACCAGGGAACTGATGTGCGAATGACACGGAAAGAGTTTGCGCTGTTATCTGAGCTCGCGCGCAATCAGGGAAGGGTTCTGACGCGTGAAAAACTGCTTGACAGAGTGTGGGGCATGAACTACTTCGGCGATTCACGCACGCTTGATGTGCACATACGCCGTCTGAGACAGAAGCTCGGCGATCCTGCGCTGATTGAAACTGTGACCGGCATCGGCTATCGACTTCGTGACATGGCAGGCCTGTCAGAATGATGCGCTACGATACACGATGAGACCTGCTAAGACCGAGCAGCGACTTCAATGAGCGAAGACACTACGCGACTATTACTTCCTTTGCTCGGGACTATGCGCGAGGGAATTCTGATTGTCAACGCGCGCATGGATATCATCCTTTACAACGCGGCCGCGACTAGCATCGTCCGGCTGCCGGCTGAGAGTTGCGCCGTTGCGACCGAGGCCGGAAGCAGCGAGCCTGGTTCGGCGCCTTTCAACTTCGGCAACGAGCAGCGGAGAGGTAATTCCTCGGGCCAGCAGCTTAGGCTTATAGATGCCACGCGTGATCCATCGATCAATGACGCCTTTCGCAAGGTTCTGGACGAGCGCGTGCCTGTGGAGATTCGTGTTGAACTTATCGGGCGAGGGCCACGAATCTATCGTCTTCGAGTTACACCACTCGGAGAGGGACTGGCCGCCGGGTTCTTCTTTGATATCACGGAGCTCGAACGCCTCGAGCGCATTCGAAGGGAGTTCTTCACCAATCTCTCGCACGAGCTGCGTACGCCGCTCACGGCAATCCTTGCTTATGCCGACACGCTTGAGGCCGGCGGCTTCGACGACCCGCAAAACAGCAAGCGATTCATCGAGAAGCTGCACAAACATGCCACCCGAATGAGTAAACTGATCTCCGACATATCAGACCTTTCGGCTATCGAGTCAGGCGAGATCCATCTCGCGCTTGAACCGATCCAGTTGCGCGGTCTTGTAGCCGACGTCATTGCCCTCAGCGAAGCCCGCAGACGAGACTGCTTC
>DATFWM010000551.1:0-19453 GCA_035259295.1 Blastocatellia bacterium
GTGATGTCGTTTACATCGCTTACAACGATGATCAAGGGTCTTTCTACATGCTGCATCTTCTGCGCTCTAAAGACCGGGGTCAAACGTGGTCACGTGAGCTGCGCACGATCCGCAATGCCTTGAACCCGTCGCTGGCAATCAATGACTCCGGCAAGCTCGCTCTTCTCTACCAACAGCTCGCGCACTCGAAAGGAGCAGAGCGTTGGGTTACAAAAGTCGAGTTAACGACGAACGGCACTAACCGGACGACGCTGACATTGGCGAACGCGCCCGCTGATACGCCAATTGCTGATTTCGATCCTTACCTCGGCGACTATGCGCACCTGATGGCCCTGGGAAGGGATTTCTACGGAATCTTTTCGGCAAATAATACACCGAAGAAATCGAATTTTCCGAACGGCGTTGTCTATCAGCGCAACGCGAACTGGTCCACTAACACGCTTCTTGGCGTCGATAACATCAAGCCGGTTGGTGTCTCGATTGATCCGTTCTTTTTCAAGCTGACCGGCTGATAAGCCAGCGCGACACACGACACTGGCTAAAGGAGAGAACTCATGCCACGTTACCACGTCAGAATCACCGGGAAAGATTATGATGCGATGGCAGATCTCGTGCGCAAGTACAAGGTGCACGTTGCCCGCCATACTGTTGAAAAGCTGGCCAAGGGCTACCGGGTCGATGCTCACGCAGACGGCAGAAAACTGCGCGCGCTCGAGGCAGCCGGTTACAAGGTCGATCGTTATGAAGACCTCGACAAAGAAGGGAAGAAGCGCCAGAAGGAGGTCCGCAAGGTCACAAAAAAAGCAGTGGCCGCTGAGGCGTTGGAGGTAGCTTCCAGCGCGCATTACCTCAACGTTGTCGAAGTTGAGGAGGCTCTAGCAGCAATTGCGGATCCGCCAAACGGCACTTTCACCAAATTGATCAAGCTGCCGAATAGAACCTGGGAGAAACGCGTTTGCACTGCGCTCAAGATCGGCAAAGGCAGCGGCCACGAACGTCCCGCCATCTATTTTCTTGGCGGTGTGCACGCGCGCGAGTGGGGCAGCCCAGACATTATCGTCGACTTAGCGCAGCGATTGACGAGGGCCTATCAGACTAACACTGGCATCACGATCGGCAGCAACAACTTTACCGCGGCGCAAATCAAAAAGGTCGTCGAGACCAAGGACACTTACGTCTTTCCGCAATGCAATCCCGACGGTCGCAATTTCAGCATGACCGCAGACGCGATGTGGCGCAAGAACCGCCGGCCCGCGCCGCCGAATCATCCCCAAGCGAGCTGCGTAGGTGTGGACATCAATCGCAATTACGATTTTCTTTGGAACTATCCAACTTACTTCAATCCCGGCTCGCCGATTGCTAACTCGACCGACCCTTGCAACTATCAGACTTACATCGGTCCGAAGGCGGTCTCAGAACCGGAGACCAAGAACGCGGTGTGGATGTTCGATCAGTTTCCCAACATTCGCTACTTCATCGACATCCACAGCTACTCGGAAGACATTCTGTACAACTGGGGTGACGACGAGAACCAGGCGGCGGATCCCGCAATGAATTTTCAGAACGCAGCTTTCAACGGCAAGCGCGGCATCGCGGGTGACACCGTTTACAATGAATACCTCGCAACCGCCGATAAAAACACCACGGTCAACCTGGCCACAAAAATGCAAACCGCGATCAAGAACGTGCGGGGACGCGTCTACAAAATAGAACAGGCAATGAGTCTCTACCCAACCGCCGGTACGTCGGACGACTACGCCTTCAGCCGGCATCTGACGGACACGAAAAAAGGTAAGATCTACTCATACACAATCGAATGGGGCAGCCCCGCTAACCCCACGCCCTTCCACCCGCCTTACCCGGAGATGCAGAAGATTATTCAGGAGATAACATCCGCGCTGTTGGCCTTTTGCATCGCCGCAACGTGAGCAAAGGGCGTTGCACTTCGCAGCAAACGGGAAAACATCTATCAGCACCGTCGAGTCGGCGAACGAAGAGTTTCGCCGAATAGGTGATGCGATTCCCTCCGGCTCCAACTGTCGGAGGTCTAGGCTGGAAAAGGAGAGAAAAATGAGTAATTCGACTGAAGTAACTGTTCCGTGTTGTCCGAAGCTCGAGACAGAACCGTGTTGTGATGTTCTCGACTTTCACTACAGGCAGCTCTACCACCCAACGGTAGTGACCGGTGATCAACGGCGCACCGTTACAGTCGAGGTGATAATCCAAGTACGGTTTGAACGGTGCTCGGGACCACTGGTTCTAGGTGATCTGGCTTATAGCACAACGCTTCTGCCAGGTGAAAAGGTCCGGCTGTTCACGACGGACAGACGAACTCGGTTCACCTTTGATAGTTCGACCAAAGTCAGCTACCGCAATGAACAAACCTCCGAAGAGCATTTCATGATGTCGGGCATAAGTGATTTCATGTCCGATATCACCGCCAGGGACTCTGCTCGTGCAACTAACAAGTCCAAAGGTCACTTTGATACTCATGGTGAGACCAATAGCCCCATCGTAGCCGCCTTCACCGGGCCGTCGATCGATGTAAGTGGGAATTACAACTCGGAATCCACGAGTGACTTTCTGCGGGAGATGTCGCAACACGCACGCTCGTCAGTTCGTCGGTCAGAGATGGCCAGCCGAGCGGCCAGCACTGTCTCAGTCGGCGAAGTCCAAACACGCAGCCACGCCGAGGGTGAGTCGCAAGACCATTTCGAGTCGTCATCGCGCGAGTTCTCGAACCCCAACAAGTGTCATGCTGTCACCTTCTTCTTCTACCAGATCAACAAAACCCAGACGATCAAGTTTACGCTTGAAGCTATCGAGCGCCGTGTTGTCGACCCGGCGGTCGATACCAAGGTAACCAACAACCAGTTCCTCTCACGCGGCGACGTTTCCGTGATACCCGCATCGGTGTTGGCGACCGACAAACAACGCCTTGAGGTTGAAGCGACTGGAAGAGCCAGCGTCGCTGCAGAGCAGCAAGTCGCTGTTTCCGGCGGGATTGGATTGCAAGCAACTCTGCTGTCACCACAGCTAACTGCCATTGGCGCATCGTTTGTGCCGTTCGAGCCGCTCCCCGATGCGCTTCGACGTGATGCCCTGCAACAGGTTGACAAACAGTTAGTTGCTGCAAAGCTATTGGACAAAGTGGGCGGTAACGTCTCCGCAGACGCCCAGAAGAAGATCTCTTTTGAAGCGAAGTTTTGTTTGCCCACACCCGGGCTCCTAGTTAAAGGGTGCCTTGATGACTGCGATGTCTGCGAGCCAACGTTGCAGAAAGAGATCGAGCTTGACTTGGAGCGCAAGCGACTCGAAAACGAACGCCTGAAGCGAGAGATCGAACTGATGGATAAGGATCAGGAGCATCGCTGCTGCCCAGCGGACTCCGAACCCGAACCTGAACCTTAACTCATAACCACAACAACCGGGGGGATGATTGGGGATATTGCCCGAGTCATCCCCCTTCCCCTACCCGAGCTGAAGGAGGAACACTATCGCGTTCCAAGCATACCTTGGCGTCACAGTCGCGGCGCCAGACGGACTTCAGCAACTCGAGCGCGCAAGTCACGAGAGTTCGTAGAGTGCATTTCAATCCTAATCCAATGCCGTGGAGGCAAGGAGGTGCGTGATGAACCCCAGGACAAATGCGTGTGCGTTTGACAGAGGCCTATCACCTTGCTTAAGAGGAGTCTCTTTTTAACAGCTCGCGAGCGACGCCGGCGACTAAAATGAGAACGCTTATTGTTGCGCAGGCGACCGCAAACACATCGCCGTGACGACTGTAAAACGTCAGGGTGTCGGCGTGAGAATCTTCCTCAGTCTTGATCTTCCACGTACGAGTCGCAGTCGAAGACGATGGCGTTTCATCGTGCACGATTCCGTATCGATCTATTCGGGCTGAACCTCCCGAGTTGGTTCCTCGAATCGTGTCGACGTTGTTCTCAACCGCCCGGAAGATCGCTGTGGTTAACATCTGTCTTGGGGCTGAAGTCGGACCAAACCATGCTTCGTTTGAGATCTGCACGAGCGCTGATGCCCCATCCCGTCGCATGCGCCTCGCAAGGTCCGGTCTTGTTGTTTCGAAACAGATAAGCGTCCCGATCTTCGCTCCTGCAACCTCGGCGAGCGTTACTCGATTGCTCGCACTGATATCGCCTGCGAGCGCTTTGATACGGTTCATAAACGGAATCCAGCCTCGCGCCGGCACGTACTCGCCGAACGGAACGAGTGCGTTCTTGTCGTACTCGAAAATCTTCTGTCCCGTCTGTGATAAGAGCACCGCGCTGTTGTATTGCGGTTCGGCTGCTGTCGAGTTTTCAGCAAAGCCCCAACTGTTCATCAACAAATTGACTCGGTTGTGCTGAGTGAACTCCGCAAGCTTGCGGCGCAAATCCGGGTCGCGATCATATTCGAAGTTCATCGCCGACTCAGGCCAGATCACTAGATCGATGCTGCCATTCTTCTCCGATCCGGAAGTCGCTTCTCTTGGATTCGCCTGAATCGCCTGCTCCGAAAGAGACAGGTATCGAAGAAACATTTCGCGCACAAACTTTGGATCGTCCCACGCGCCGTCGATGGGGATGTTAGGCTGAATGACGGCCACCGAAACCGACCCCGATTCCTCCGCCCCGGGCCGCAGCGATTCGCCGTATAGAACCGCTGCTATCGCCACAACTCCGACGGCGGTCAACACTACAATTCCTCGTTTGTTTTGTAGATACACAACGCCGAATACCAACGCAGTGCTGGCCGCGACCAGGATCGCGCTCACCAAATATACTCCGCCCCACCGCGCCACCTGGATTACTGCAGGTTGAAACGCTTGAGAGTAGCCGAGCGGGTTCCAACCCATACCGGTCGCTTTAAGCCGCAGCCATTCGCTCGCAGCCCACAACACCGGCGCGGTCAGGATAAACCAACCATCAAAGCGTTTGATCGCGAGCGCAAGCGTCGCAGCAAACAAGCCAGTGAATACTCCCAGCGTTGCCGCGAAGATAACGAGTATGACGTAACACAACCACAGCGGCACCTCGCCGTAGTTGTGCATCGAGTAGGTTACCCAATGCGACGACCCCGAATAGAAGATCGTTCCCGTCACCGTGCCAAGCAGCAGTGATCGCCAGAACCTTTCCTCGCGAACGACCGCCATGATCAGGGGCGCCGTGCCGACCCATCCGAGCGACCACAGGTTCCAATCGGGAAACGCAAAGACCAGAAGCAGTCCCGAGAGAACTGCCAGCGACAGGTTGCTGATGAAGGGAGCTGATCGCTGATACGGAAGGACCTTCGTGACTCGAAAGCGACGGGCAAGCAAATCCTCGCGCGCATAAACCGGTGGGACCGCCTCTTCGGAATACCGAACGCGGTAACTGCTCGAGGATCGAGAATCGGGGATCGAGGATTGAAACAGCGGGTGCTCGTTCATCGTTTCCATTCGCGCAACGCGATTCACAATCGATCCTCTATCTTCAATCCTCGATCCGCACTCTTATTCACCATCTCCGCCATGAACGAGCTTCGTACAAGTGGGCCGGAGAAGACCGCTCGAAATCCTAAGCTCTCACTGTATTCTTTGTACTGGTCGAATACGTCAGGATGAACGTACTCTTCAACCGGCAGATGCGCGCGCGTGGGTTGCAAGTACTGGCCGATGGTCACGACCTCAACCGAATGCGCACGAAGGTCTTCGAGCAATCGCTGCACCTCGTTGCGACTCTCGCCCAGACCGACCATGAAGCCCGACTTTGACACGGCCGATGAGTAACGTTGTGCCTCGCGAAGCACGTCGAGCGACTGTTGGTAATCGGCTTGCGGTCGAACTCTTCGATACAACCTTGCAACCGTTTCAACGTTATGATTGAAAGTGTCAGGCACGGCGTCGAGCACGGTGTGAAGGGCCTGCCGGTTCCCCTTAAAGTCTGGAGTCAGCACTTCGATTTTCGCGGTCGGCAATCGTCTCCGAACAGCGTGAATTGTTCTTGCGAAATGCTCGGCGCCGCCGTCATCAAGCTCGTCGCGATTAACTGAGGTGATCACTACGTAGCTTAATCCGAGTAGTGCGGCGGCATCTGCGACCTGTTCGGGCTCGTCGCTGAGCGATTCCATCGGCAGGCCGCGACCGGTTTTTACTGCGCAGAAGCCGCAGCTCCTAGAGCACACATCGCCGAGGATCATGAAAGTCGCCGCGCCTCGCCCGAAGCAATCATTGCGATTCGGACAGCGTGCTTCTTCGCAAACGGTATGAAGCCGGCGAGCGCGCAGCATCCTTTTCAGCTGGTGATCGGCCGCGACGTTGCGAACCGGCTTGCGCAGCCAATCCGGCAGGCGCGGCGCAGGTCGTCTTTCAATCTGAATCAGCATGTTAGAGGCGGACAAACCACTGGGAGCATGGGGAACACGGCGAAATTTGTTTATCATAACCCCGTGTTCCCCATGCCCCCAGTGGTTTCAACTTTCAGTTTTCCTTCCAGGGGAAGATCATCACGCCTTTGAAACCCTGACTCGCAAGCTCGTTTGCAACCTGCTCAGCGTCCTGACGGCTGTTGTACGGCCCTATGCGAACTCGATAGAGCGTGTCCGAGCCCGTCGGGTTCAGCGTATGCGCGCTCGGATACTTGCGCCGCAACTGTGCGGTTAACTCGTTGGCCTTCTCAACAGTGCCGAACGATGATCCCACTTGCACGACGTAGCGAGCCTCACTCGACTCTTGTTGCGTCTGTGAGTTTGCATTGCCCGCAACTTTGCCGATCGGCTTCTGATTCGACGAAACATTTTGATTGGTGTTCGTCGCTGTGCCTTCCTTCACGATGTGCAGTCCCGCCCAAAACGCGCCAAGCAACAACGCCACTCCGATGACGAAAATTGCTATGACTTGTTTGTTGCTCATCTAAACCCCGTTTCTAGTTTGTCGTTTAAGGTTTCTGGTTGATGGGAGCGCAAACCCGAACCAGAAACTTGAAACCGGAAGCCTCCTTAAGAACCCTTACCTGTCTTGACATCTAAGAATGCTTTCATCATTTCGAGCGGGATCGGAAACACAACCGTCGAATTCTTCTCGACTCCGATCTCGGTGAGCGTTTGAAGATAACGCAACTGCACCGCGACAGGCTCAACCGAGATCGTCTGCGCAGCGTGCAGTAGTTTCTCTGCGGCTTGATACTCGCCATCCGCGTGGATGATCTTCGCGCGCTTTTCGCGCTCAGCTTCGGCCTGCTTTGACATCGCGCGGCGCATCTCCTGCGGAAGATCAACGGTCTTTATCTCGACAAGCGAAACTTTGATTCCCCACGGGCCGGTGTGCTTGTCGAGTATCTCCTGAAGGCGAGCGTTTAGCTTCTCGCGCGCCGCTAACAATTCGTCAAGCTCCGCCTCGCCCAACACCGAACGCAAGGTCGTCTGAGCAAGCTGTGACGTAGCATATAAATAGTTTTCGACTTCGACGACAGCCAGCCGCGGCTGCATCACCCGAAAGTAGACCACCGCGTTGACCGAAACCGTCACGTTATCGCGGGTGATCACGTCTTGAGAGGGCACTTCCATCGCTACAGTTCGAAGGCTTATTCGCACGATCCGATCTATCGGGCGAAAGACCAGAATGACGCCGGGCCCTTTTGCCTCAGGCAGCAAGCGGCCCAGGCGAAAGATCACGCCGCGTTCGTATTCGGGAAGAATGTTGATCACGCTGAAAATGTAGAGCAGCACAATCGCCGCGGCGATGATTGGGAGTGTGAATAGTTGTGGCATGGGTAGTCTCCTATTTTAGTTGCTGACTCGCGTGAACGAAAGCTTCGAAGCGATCCCGCCACGGATGCCGAAAAAGGCTCTCGCTGGTCAGAAAGGGTTTATCGTCGCCCAAGCCCGAAACCAAAAACTGCCGAGCTGTTTGAGTTCACGCTCTCCGTCAGGAGTCTCTGAACTCGTAGGACGCGTCCGCGTGCAGGCCGTATATAAGAGATCAGTTCTTTCTCGAATGCGTAGACTAGGTATCTCTCACCCACACGAAAGACAAAGCGGGGGCACCCAAGCAAATCATACTCCAAAACGACAACTTGGCTTGTCTTGGCTCCCTTCCAACTCCTCTCGACATTAAATCGAATTGCATTGCTGATCGGGAGGTTCTCAAGAGTCTCGATCTGCGTGTCACTGAGCGGGTGGACGGCAATGACTCTTCCGATAAAGACCGCCTTCGCGTGTCGGTAATCTTTACGATGACTACGGATATCGACGCATGAACAAGCACAGGTCCTCATCGGCAAGATCGCCGCGAGGAGTATCGGAACTGCTACAACAGTTACGCTTAGTCTCACGTCCGGTTAGCCTCGTGCCGCAAGTGCATAGCTAATCCTCAACTGCTGAGGCACCTCTCGAAAGCATTGCGACTCCCTTCTCCTCCTCAACCTCCAGCGTTAGCCCATCCACTCCTGTCACCGTGACTAGCTGTTTTGGGGCGATGTTCATCTCCGAACGCGCCTTCCACAACTCGCCTCGCACAAAGACTGTTCCCTCAGGAGCAATCGCCGTTTCAGCTCTTCCGGTCAATCCGATCATTCCCGATACGCCCGTGGCCACCTTCGCTCCACGCGCGCGAATCGCAAGCCTCAATACGAAAGTGAATATAACTCCAAACGGAATCACAACTGCAAGCACGAGCTTCAGCGGAAGCCGCAGCTCTGGATAAGGAACGTCAATCAGTATCAACGAGCCGATCACCGCCGCGACTATCCCTCCGAGCCCGAGCACGCCGAAGCCGCCGACTTTCGCTTCTACGACAAACAATCCGATCGCCACCAGAATCAGAACGACTCCCAGCAAGTTGATCGGCAGCATGTGAAAGCCATACAACGCGAGCACCACCGAGATCGACCCGACCACGCCCGGCACGATCGCGCCGGGATGCTGAAACTCGAAATAGATGCATAGCGCGCCAATCGCAAAAAGAATAAACGCGATACGCGGATCGGCAAGCGCCATCAGCAAGCGTTGGCGAATCGTTGGGGTGATCTCCGCGAGACTCTCGCCTGCGACCTGCATCACCAGCTTGCTGCCGTCGACTCGGGTGATCGTGCGGCCTTCGAGCTTTGAGAGCAATTCCTGCTCGTCGCGTGCGATGATTTCGATCAAGTGTTTATCCAACGCTTCGGTTTCCGAGAAAGACTTGCTCTCACGAATTGCCGACTCGGCTATTTGAGGATCGCGCCCGCGCTTCTCGGCGTGGCTTCGCAAGAATGCTGCGGCGTCGTTGACGACCTTCTCGGCCATCGTCTTGTTCATCTCGGTTCCGTCAGCCATTACCGGATGCGCGGCGCCGGTCGCAGTCCCGGGAGCCATCGCCGCAACATCTGCGGCGATCAGGATGATAAATCCCGCCGACGCTGCCCTCGCTCCGCTGGGCGCGACGTAAACGATGACCGGAACTCGCGAGCTGTCCATTCGGGCGATGATGTCTCGCATTGAAGGGTCAAGCCCGCCGGGAGTGTTGAGGGTGATGATCAAAGCCGAAGCGTTTTCACGTTCGGCTCTCGTGATGGCTGAGGTGATGACTTCGGCGACTGCAGGAGTGATCAGGTCGTCGATCTTGAGTTCGAGCACATCGGCGCGCGCGCTTGTCGCCGAGCCGATCACGATGATCAGCAGCGCCCCAACGATCAGCGTTTGTCTAAGCGCGTTCATGGTGACGCATAGAGGAGTGTACCTTTTATCAGTTTATCGGACTCGCCCGCTGCGAACCAGCGAGCGCAGCTCGCTCATGAATTCCGAAACATCCTTAAAATCCAAATACACCGACGCAAAGCGAACGTAAGCTACTTTGTCTAGCTCCTTGAGTCGCTTCATGATCAACTCGCCTACGCGTTCGGTCGAGCGTTCGCGATCGCGAGATTCCTGGACATACTTCTCGACTTGATTGACCAAGGCTTCGATTTTCGCGGTCGGGATGGGCCGCTTCTCGCAAGCTTTCATTATCCCCGCCAACACCTTCTCGCGGGAGAACGGCGCGCGCGTCCCGTCCTTTTTCACAACCATGTAGGGGATCTCGTCGATTCGTTCGTAGCTTGTGAAGCGACGATCACACTTCACGCACTGCCGGCGTCGGCGGATCACGTCGCCCTCGCGACTCTCGCGTGAATCGACCACTCGGTCTTCAAGGAATCCACAGAAAGGACACTTCATAGCAGTTTCTCTTGATCTTGAATATCAGCGACGCGCCGCCATCGCCCCTTGGTTCTCCTGCACACGCGGCAAAGCTGTGTCAACTAGTTCGTTGTCGGGGTTCTGTTGTCCGATGCGCCGCAACCGGCCAAGCGACAATCCTTCCTTCGCAAGATAATACAGCCCGAACACCGTTGCGGGGGCGAATATCACAACGTGGAGAATGATCGCGACCGACGCAGCCTTGTTGCGCTCGATGCCCAGAAATCCGAGCGCCGCCGCAGTCGCGGTGTGGAACGGTCCGGTCGCCCCACCGGGCGTTGGGACTACCGAGCCCAACATCGACAGGCCCATTACAAACACGGCCCCGGTGAAAGGCACCTCGGCGTACGGGATTCCGAAAGCTCGTACGACCAGGAGATGTGCGACCGCGACCATCAACCAGATCAGAACTGTGTATGATACGGTAACCGTCAAGCTGTGCGCATCGTGCAGCACGGCGAGCCCTTCGGAAATGTGCCGCAACAGGCTCATCAATCCGTCGCCCAGCCCGCGAGGCAGTCGCTGGAGTTTCTGCTCCAGGAATGCCAAGGCGCCCGTGCGTCCGCGTCTGAAGGCCGAAAGTCCGTAGATTCCAGCGGCTGCAACAACCAATAGAAAAACGCCGGTCACCTTGATCCAACCAAACAAACGCGTTGCCTCTGCGTCTCGCGCGACGTACTCGAAGAAGATCAAATTCACCGCGAAGAAAACAACTACCATAACCATGTCATAGACGCGCTCGATCATGACCGTCGCGTAGCTCGCCGACGGATGCACCTGCTCTTTGACCGAGAGCGCGGCCGGTCGCACGATCATCTCCGCCGCGCGTCCGGCAAGGAACAGCGCGGTGAACCCGATCATCGTTGCCTGAAACAAGGCGCTGAGCGGAGGGCGGGCCATCGGTTGTAGCAACGTTCGCCACCGAATAACTCGGACGAAGTACGTGCCGACCAGCAGCGCCAGCGCGAGGCCTAACTGAATCCAATTTGCCTTGCTCACCTCCGCCCACACTTCAAGCCAGTTGAGCTTGTAGACGAACCAGTACACGAACAGCGCTCCAAGCAGAAGACTCAGTATGGTTTTGACCTTGCCATTCAAGCGCCTAATATCCCCCGGTGCTATACTGCTTATTCAAGCGCTCTTTAACTCGGAGCGCAGCCGCTATGGACTGTAGCGAGCGGGGATTCTACCACAAAATATGGAGGCTCCGCATAGGCGTCCGAGGAGTTTGGTAGTCCCCGGCAGTTCAGAGTTCAAGCTTCAGCTTGCGGCGGCCGCTAGACGCAAGCTGAAGCTGGAACTCTGAACGCCAGAAGGCGGGACTACGAACTTTGAACATTTTCAGTCACCGTCTCGTTTAGCGAGTTTGGAAGACGAAACATCGGGCAGCGAGAAGGCGACAGGTGGGAGCACAACTCGCGTTGACATCGACCGATGCTGAATTGGTCCAGCGTTGTGCACAAGGTGACCAGCAGGCCTGGGCGGAGATCGTGCGCCTTTACTCGCGGCGCATTTACAACCTGGCGTACCGGTTCACCTCGAGTCACAGCGCGGCGGAAGACCTGACGCAGGAGGTCTTCATTCGCGTGTGCCGATCGCTGAACCAATACGATCCGGCGCTCGGTGACTTATCGAACTGGCTGATGCGGCTGGCGCGAAATCTGGTCATCGACGATTATCGCAAGCGTCAGCGGACTCCGACCGATTCAGGTGATGACCTGGCAACTCACGAGTATCGTTTGCCGGGGACAGGCGACAGTCCGCAGCGAGCGCTGGAGCGCCAGGAACGACGGTTACAAGTCCTGGCGGCGATCAACAAGCTCTCACCTGATCTGCGCGAGTGCGTCATCCTCCGAGACATCGAGGAGTTGACCTATGCCGAGATCGTCGATCTTCTGAGGATACCTGAAGGCACGGTGAAGAGCCGCATCAACCGGGGCCGAATTGAATTGGCCAAGGTGTTGCGCAGGATGAAAGTGAACCCTGACTGAGACGGCCAGCGATCGGAAGGCAGAAGTCGGAGGCCACTGATCAGCGCGCAATGGCTGTCGGACTGCGCGAGAGAAAGGAATATTGCCACGGGCTGCCCGGTGATGCGGGTATTGATGTGGAGTTGTAGTATGGATTGCATTAGATTCGAACAAGACCTCAGCGATTATTTTGACGGATTGCTTGGGGCGCGCGACGCGAGCAGCTTTCGAGAGCATGCGCTTCAGTGCCGCGCTTGTCGGGCATTGATGGACGAAGTGAAGTCCGCAATCCGCGCTTGCAATCAGGGGGACGAATTAGACCCGTCGCCCCTGCTTGAAAACGCGCTGCTTGCCATCCCCACCGAACTCGCGCCTCTCACGTGCAACGGATTTGAAGAGTTGATCACTGAGTTCCTTGACGGCTTCGTGCCCGCGCCGACGTATCACCGCTTTGAAGAGCATGCGGCAGAGTGCGATGGATGTTCCGCATTACTCACCGGCGTCGTGTACGCGGTCGCGGCCTGCCATTCCGTACATACCTTTGAAGAAGTTGAAGCGCCCGAGACCCTGGTTGGGAATCTAATTGCTATTATGCCCGAGCAAAAGCCGAGTCTCGCGCGCAGAGCTGCAGATCGATTCACCGCCTTCGCGGGATCCTTGATCCCAAGACCAACCCAAAGCGCGCGATGGACATTTGCGACGGCAACCTCACTTGCGTTCGCCACATTCGCGCTGTTGTTGTTTGGGTTCTCCGACGACGGTACGGTCTCGGGAATATATCGTCAGGCTCATGTCAAAGCCTCCGAGCTATACACTCAAGGCCACGACGTTTACGCCAAGTCTGACAAAGTTGTTGCGCGGCTGGAGAGCGTAGGACGGGGCATCGGCGAGTTCTGGGATACTTTGGGTGGGGATAAGAGGTCGGATCAGAGGAACTCGAATGCGCGGCAATCAAGCGAAAAGAATTGAAGCTTTGCCTAGAACCAGCTCTGCTGGAAAAACGTTCAAAGCAATGGCGAAGCAAGTAAAGCATAAACATTATGTATTGTTCATATCACACAGCTAGCGTTTCGATAGTGCAATGCTCGAACTGCGGGCGCCCCCTCTGTCGCGCTTGCGATCATCGCATAAAAGGCTACCCGTACTGCCAGGATTGCATAGTCCTGGGCATTGAAGGGCTCTCGCGAAACTACTACAATGCAAGGCCGCGGGGCCGCGCAAGGTTGGCGGCGTTGTTCGCTCTGCTGCCGGGAATGGGCGCGGTCTACAATCGTCAAAACATCAAAGCGGTCGTTCACTTCGTTACAGTAGTCGGGCTCTTCCAACTTACAGGCATAAGATGGGCGTCGGGATTCTTTGGGCTCGCGGGCCTGGCTGCTTATCTTTATTCTATCATTGACGCTTATCGCACCGCTAAATTGATTGCTCAAGGCGAGAGCCCGGCGGTTGATGAAGAGCGGTTCAAGCGCTCACTCATAAGACGCGCGCCTTTTATCGGACTCTTCTTGATAGTCGCCGGGCTCGCTCTCGTAATTCAGATTGCTCGGCCACTCGGCTTCATCACGTTTGCGCGACTCTTTCCGGTCGCGTTGATCGTACTGGGCGGTTATCTGTTGACCCGTTACTTCAAACGATCGCGCGATGAAAGCCAGCAAGAGGAGTACTCGAACAGGCCGCCTTATTCGCTGGTGCCCGGCAGACTTGGCGAGCGATCATCCCAATCGAGCGGCCGGTTTTCGGATCGCGTTGGTCCAAGGTAGCAAATTGACTGCGGGACGCACAAACAGACGTGGAACGTTGTTGCTCGGGTTGCTACTGCTCGCCGCAGGTGTCGTTCTGATCCTCAGCCCTGCAGGTTCAAGACCCACCCAGTGGCTGGTACAGCTTTGGCCGGTCTTCCTTATTTGCGCAGGAGTGGTTCGAGTGATGGGCTTCGCCGTCGAACGCAAGCCCCGCTCGCCTTTGATCGGGATGCTACTGATAATCATTGGCGTTCTGTTTTTGGCCGCGAGATTTCAACCCAGGCTGAACGCGCTCGAGGTATACGGCCGCTACTGGGTCTTGCTTCTGATCATCTTCGCTAGTGTCGAGCTTGTGCGCTATTACTCGCATCGGCAAACAGAAGGCCCGCCGCCGCGAGTGCTGACTCCAATGCGAGTGATGGTTGTGTTGCTGATCGTAGCTACCGGCGTGCTTGCCAATCGCGCGGCCAACAAGCCGTCCGTCCTTTCCGCGCTGCGGCTGCCGGACTTTCTGAGCGGGCTTCGCGATTCGGTTGTGGGGCAAACGTATGCGTTCACGGATCAGCCGCTGATCACCGACCTCAAACCCGGGATGAAAGTCCTGATCAATAACAGCTATGGCAGTGTGAAAGTCACCGGGGGCAGTTCGGCGGTTAAAGCTACGCTAGCAAAAGGAGTCCGCGGTTGGAGCGAAGCCGAGGCCCGGAAGATTGCCGATAAGATTCGCCTGGTCATCAATCAAACCCCGGATGGATTGAGCATTACCACAAATCGAGACCAGTTCTCTCAGGAATTCACCACCGACATCCAAGTGGAAGTTCCGTCGCTTGCCGCCGTCTCGCTAACCGACAGCTATGGTTCTGTGTTGACCAGTGGTGTCAATGGCGGGGTTGCTGCCAAAGTGAGCCACGGTCAGGCGGACATCAACGCGGTCAGAGGCGACGTGAATCTCGAGTTGAGCTATTCGGATGTGAACGCGTCAAACATCCAGGGCAATTTGGTGATCAAAGGCGCCAAGCGCGCGCGCGTCTCGAAGGTGTCGGGCGGCGTGCAGTTGTCCGCAAACAACGGCTCAGTCGAATTGCGCGACATCTCAGGTCCCGTCCACGTTGAAGCGCCCTTTTGCCGCATTGTCGCCCAAGGACTCGATCAGAGCGCGGAGTTCAAGACCGAGCACGCCGGCGTCGATGTCACTCAAGCCGCCGATGTAGTCATCGATGCGCCCCATTCCGACGTTCGCGCACGAAGCATCAACGGCGACTTGCGCGTTTCATCCTCGAACAGCAGCATCCACGTCAATTCGATAAGTGGTGAGTTGGAAGTCCAAGCCGAGCAAAGTTCTGTTAATGCGGATGATGTGCACGGCGCCGTAGACATCGAAACAACGCACGGCGACGTAAGCGTTAAGAATTTCTACGAAGCTGTGCGAATCGATACGAGTTATCGCGATGTGGTTTTGATGACCTCGGTCGAGCCCGCCGGGGATATTGACGTCGAGAACAGTTACGGACAAATAAAGCTGGTTCTGCCTCAATCGAGCCGCTTCCACCTTGATGCCGAAAGCGCCAATGGGCAGGTCCTGCAAACCGGGTTCGACCGCCTTCAACAGAGGGTACGCGAGATTTTGGCGGCGGTACTTGGCGAGGGAGGACCAACCATTAAGTTGAGAACTTCCTACAAGAACATAATCATTCAGGCTAGCGCCGCTCGTCAGTCGCAGGCGAACGCTCTCGCAAGATGATTCGTATAGGGAAGGTAGCGACCGTCAGCAGCGTCGCAACGTTGTCAGGAGGTGAGGCATGGGATTCTTAAGATTAGTACTCGGATTGGTGGCTTTCATTATCGCCATCAAATTGGTGGCGATACTCCTGGGGATTATCGGGTTCGCTTTTAAACTTCTGTGGATTGCGATCGTCCTCGGTTTCTTCGTGCTTGTTGGGTGGCTAATCTACAAAGTGATTTCACCGCGCAGCGCCACCCCCGCATAGCACCCTTAAACCACAAGGCACAAAGTCTCAAAGCACCTCTTAGATGTTCCTTTTTTCTTTGTGCCCTGTGGTCATTCTCCCACGATTTGTTGCAATTTTCTTAAATCTTGTCCAATCGGTAGAGTTATTGTTGCTATCCCAGTTGCGATGTGATAGTCTCCGCGTTCTGTTGGGCGGATTGCCCCTCGCAGGCAAAAGGCAGTCAAGGATTCTCTTAGTTTGCTAAAGCAATATTAGCCTTACATCAGCAATAAAGAGATTCAAAGGAGTAGCGAATGTCGAAGGACAATCGAGTCTATACCTTTCTGATTTCTCCAAGCCGCACCTCCAAAGTCAGACAACTCAGCATTCATAAAAACATCCTCTACGCCGCTGCCGGGCTGATCGCCTTCCTAATCCTGGGCGTAAGCTACGGCGTGGTACGGCTTGCGGGGCACGAAGCGCTCAACCTCAGGTACCTCTCGGTTAAGGCCGAGAATGAGAGTCTCAAGCAGACAAACGATGCGTATCAGAATTCCTACGCGAGGTTGAAGGGCCAGATCTCTTACGTCGAGGATATGTCTAAAGAACTGGCCAGAAAAGCTCGCATGGAGCACGCTCCTGAAACCGATGAGCTGGTGGGCATTGGCGGACCTGAGACAGTTGTAGCCCTCGACAAAGCTGCCGATCATCTCGAGCGTGAAGTGCGCCACATCAACGAACGCTTGCGCTCGGACATCCTGCGCCTAGCCTCGATACCCAGAGGGCTCCCGGTGAATGGCTACGTGACGGACGGCTTCGGAATGCGGCGAAATCCGTTCAACGGCGAAGGACACGAGGTTCACGAAGGCCTCGATATCGCAATTGATTTCGGCGCGCCGGTGGCTGCCACGGCCGACGGATTAGTGATCTATGCCGCTCCACACGCCGGATATGGAAACCTCGTCACCGTCTATCACAGCAACGGGATTACGACTCGCTACGGTCACCTTTCGAGAATCTCAGTCGAGGCAGGGCAGCGAATCAAGCGTGGCGATCAGATCGGAAACGCGGGCAGCACCGGCCGCTCGACCGGCCCGCACGTCCATTACGAGATTAGAGAAAACGACCAGGCCGTCGATCCGCTTCGATATGCCGGACAGTCTCAGCCTTGAATCGATTCCCTCTTCGCGACTATCAAGATGAGTCACGACAGGAATGAAGACCGCAATTGTCTGGCGGCTTGACGAATCAATTGATCTGCCTTGCGATCGATCTCAGCGACTTCCCCGCCGTCTTGGACTTCGACAACGCGCCTCAGATCAGCTTCGCGAGTTTTGATATACTCATCAGGCAAGCGCCGTCCGCAGTAGTTGCAGGCAGGGCTACCCAGCGCGACAAGCTTGCGATGACAAAACGGACAAGTTCGAAAATCGAGTGAATCACAGTGTCGCGTAACCGGAGCACCACAACCAGGACAGGACTTTTCTCCTTCACCAATCGAGCCGGCGCAGTATTCGCACGTTAAGCCCATTTGATCCGAGTCCTGCCACGATGTTAATCGAGCCGTTACAAGCCGCCAATACTTTTCTTTCTGGCGATGAGAAGTGTGGAAGGAAGCCACGTCGCGCGGTCCATTTGCCAGGTCCTGCCAAGAGACTCTGATGTTCGGCTTGTCGGTCTTGATTTTGAAGCGGGTAACAGGATGTTAGGCTCCGGTCTGTGTATGACCGACTACTTTTTCTGTTCACTACTCTGTTACGCGCGTCATTTGCTGTGACACGAGTTGCCAGTGGCCGCTGCGTTTCACGTACACACTAGTAGACCTGATTTGATTGTTGTACTCCCTACCATTATCGACAAACTTGCTGGTAGTCAGATAAGTTACCACAGCCGTATTCCCGAAGATCCGCACGTTTGGATCGCCTTGTTCGATAGAGCTGACTTTGAGAGCGCCAGATTTCAGGTCTGACACAATCTCTGCCTTTGTCTGCACTTTGCCAACAGGGGAAATATAGATCAGGTCATCTCCCACAATCTTGTCGAGTTTAGAGATGTCCGCATTTACCAGAGCCTGGAGCCGCTCCTTATGCGTTTGTTTGACCTCCTGTTCGGCAGCACCATTGTTGCTGGCCTTATCAGCCTTCATCTGTCCGTGAGCAATAGAGAGCGCTGTAATTGTCAGCGTAGCTACTAGAAGAGTCCTTTTCACTTGAGCCACCTCCTTCAAAAGCTTATCGACTGCGCCTCACCGCGAGGCTGAAAGTTGTTGTGCGAGGCTCACTCTTCTCGCAGGGTCTCGGCCAATGCCATCGCCGCCCAGTTAGTTCCTGCGGCGGAAATCCACTGCTCATTCCCATGCGGGAATCCGCCCTCAAAGTAAGGCTGAAGCGGAACAGAGCGGCTCCTGATGTACCACGACCCGTCTTCGAGCTGCGTCTTCAGCAGAAACTCAATGCCTCGCTGGTAAGCTGTGGCACAAGATGGCATCTTGTGTGTACGCGCCTGCCTTAAGGCCAATAACACCTGCCCCGTCGCGTAAGCATCGCTCGTGAGTGTGGGGAGTTGCGCCCAGCCGCCGTCCGTTCGCTGCTGCGCAAGAAGTTCGCGCACGCCTCGCTTGATGATTTCGTGGTCGGGCTTCACGCCCGCCCACGCGAGACCGAAGAGCTGAAACACGCGCTCGTCTGTGTTTTGCGGCTGCGCTTTCATCAGCCATTTCGTCGCGCGGCTGATGGCCTCGTCATACTTCGCGCGTTGCGCCTTCGGGCCGTAAACTTGCAGCGACCTGAGTGAAGCAGCAGTAGCTTGAATGTCGCCCGGCGCCATCGGTGGGCGATGCCCGAAGGCTCGCCATGCACCATCAGGCCCTTGCTGCGACTTGAGGAATCGCGCCAGCGCGTCTGTTGCAGCCTCGGGCGGATAGTTCGCTGCCGCGAATCCCAGCAGGATATAACTGATGGCGCTGCTCTCGCCGGGAATGCCGACGCCTTGCAGAGCGCGCTCGCGCCAGGTCTCGATGTAAGCGCCGATCTTCTTCTGCTGGTCGCGCGCCTCCTGTTCGTCCACTTTGAGGCCACCCTTGCGCGCGAGCGACACGGTCATCGAAGTGAAGGTGTTGTGATGGCATGAAACACAGCCACCCTTCTGCAGGAAGACCGCATCGGCCTTTTGCAACAGCGGAACACTTCGCTCAAGTGCGGTTCGAATGGAAGCAGCGGGCTTTGGACCCGGAGCCCTGTAGAGAGACCACGAGCCTTCTTTCGCGCCTGCCTTCGCCAACAGATCGACTATTGGACCCGACCCCATCAGCTTCGCCCAGTCGAGCGCGGTCTTTCCTACGCCGTCCTTCGCGTTGAGGTCTGCGCCGCGCTCCAGCAAAGCTTTGACCGTCTCCACCGGCATTGCGTCTGAGCTCGCGGAAAGCATCAAAAGTGTATGGCCCTTTGGCACTCTCAGGTTCGGGTCAACGCCTCTATCAACCAACGCCTTGATCGTTCGCGCGTCTCCCTGCGGAGGCGAAAGAATTATCGCGGCTCTGGTCAGAGTGGCTCGATCAGCGCCGTCAGCTAGTAATTCAAAGCATTTCGCGCAATCGGCTCTG
>DATFWM010000552.1:0-2008 GCA_035259295.1 Blastocatellia bacterium
GCGTTCGAATCGATGCCGCCCGACAGTATCTTGCCCGAGGGCGGAACCACCGAGTTGTGAGCGCGCGCAAGCCTTGTGACCGAATCGAGCAGGATCACGACATCGCGTTTGTACTCGACCAATCGCTTGGCCTTTTCGATCACCATATCGGCTACCTGAACGTGGCGGGTCGGCGGCTCATCGAAAGTCGAGCTGATCACCTCGCCGTGAACCGAGCGCTGCATGTCAGTGACTTCCTCGGGGCGCTCGTCGATCAACAACACGATCAGCGTCACCTCCGGATGATTGCGCGTTATCGAGTTGGCGACGTTCTGCAGAAGCATGGTCTTGCCGGTGCGAGGCGGCGCGACGATCAACGCGCGCTGGCCCTTGCCGACCGGCGTCATCAAGTCCAGCACGCGAGCCGACAGGTTCTCAGGTTCCGTCTCGAGCTTCAGCTTCTCTTCAGGGTAAAGCGGCGTGAGGTTGTCGAAAAACACCCGATCGCGAGCCATCTCGGGTGGCTCGAAGTTGATCGCCTCGACCTTAATCAACGCGAAGTAGCGCTCGCCTTCCTTTGGTGGACGGATCTGGCCGGAGATCGTGTCGCCAGTCCGCAGATCGAACTTGCGAATCTGCGAGGGGCTGACGTAGATGTCGTCAGGCCCCGGAAGATAATTGTAATCAGGCGCACGAAGAAACCCGAATCCGTCGGGCAGCGTTTCGAGCACGCCCTCTGAAAAGATCAAACCGGACTTCTCGGTCTGCGCTTGCAGGATCTTGAATATCAGCTCCTGCTTTCGCATGCCGGTGGCGCCGGGGATGTCGAGTTCCTTTGCGATTTGAGTGAGTTTTGAGATGGACATGTCTTTGAGTTCGCTTATGTCCATCAATTCGCTTACGTCTTCTGCCATGGCTGTTCCGATTGCCTCCTGTCCGACAAAACTTCAGTTTGTCGGACATCGCGTGGTTGTATCACGGGATCACAAATTGCGGAATGCGGATTTCGGAATGCGGATTTCGGAATCGAGGTTGCGGATTGGTCAATCCGCAATCCGAAATCTGCATTCCGCAATCCGTCGGGTAATTTCTTTCCAGATGCGGTTCGCTCCACTATGGGTAACCGCTGAATATGCGACCAAATCGTTCGTGTCCAAGACCGCCGACGCGCGTTTGAGTCTCGCCCTCAACTGATTACTGCTGAGCTTGTCAGCCTTGGTTGCAACAATGATGAATGGCTTTCCACCTGCTTCAAGCCAGTGTTTCATCCGCAGGTCTAGCTCGGTGGGCTCGTGCCGCGAATCGGTGATGAAAACAGATAGCACAAGACCGGGGCGGGTTGCAAGATATTTCTCAACCATCGGCCCCCATTCTTTTTTCACGTCCCGGGGAACACGAGCATAACCATAGCCGGGCAAGTCTACAAAGTAAAACGCATCGTTTATCAAAAAGAAATTTATTAGCTGCGTGCGACCCGGCGTCGAGCTTGTGCGCGCCAGCCCTCTCGCGCCTAACAGACTGTTTATCAAGCTGGACTTGCCGACGTTGGACCTTCCCATGAAGGCGATCTCGGGCCGGCCGTCGCGCGGGTAATGCTCGGGTCTGGTCGCGCTCTTTGCGAACTTTGCGCTGGTGATCTTCATAGGACCTATTAGACGTATAGGACCTATTACTCAATTGCCGTGCTTGACGTCGGGGAATCGGTTGTCGGTTGCTGTCCCCAAATTGGGGCGTCTGTGGGCACATCAACCTTTGGCATGGGTGCTTCAAGCGCGAGTCGCCAAACCTCATCGACGCTCTCTACTGTCTCAATCGCTAGCGCTTGCTTTACGTCGTCGGGGAGCTCGACCAGGTCCTTGGCATTCTCTTTAGGAAGCAGGACGGTCGTAATGCCCGCCCGGTGCGCAGCGAGAAGCTTCTCTTTGATTCCGCCAACCGGCAGCACTTTTCCGCGCAGAGTGATCTCGCCGGTCATCGCCACATCGCGCCGAACAGCGGCCTCGGTCAACACCGACACGATCGCCGTCGC
>DATFWM010000553.1:0-3212 GCA_035259295.1 Blastocatellia bacterium
GACCTCAACCGCGATCTTCAAAATCCTGATCGCGATCAAAGCTCGCGACGCGGTTGTGCTCAGCCCGCATCCGTCGGCTACAGGCTGCATCAGTGAGACCGCGCGCGTGATGCGCGAAGCGGGAGAAGCTGCGGGCCTGCCGGCAGGCGCAATCGGGTGCATGACCGTTGCCACGATCGAAGGCACTCAGGAGCTGATGAGGCACAGACGAACGGCGTTGATTCTGGCGACGGGCGGGATAGGCCTTGTGCGAGCGGCGTACTCGTCGGGCAAGCCTGCCTTTGGAGTAGGTCCCGGCAACGTGCCCGCGATGATCGAACGCACGGCTAACGTCTCGAAAGCTGTGCGCGACATACTCACAGGTAAATGTTTCGACAACGGAACGATTTGTTCCTCGGAACAGGCGATCGTCGTCGAGCGCCCAGTAGATTCGCAAGTACGGGAGCGACTCGCGGCCGAGGGCGCGTATTTTCTCAGCAAGGAACAACAGGAGGCGCTGACTCGCGTTGTAGCAACTGCTGCCAACACGCTCAATCCGAAGATAGTCGGCAAGAGCGCGAAGGTCATCGCCGAGATGGCGGGCATCACGATACCCGAAGGAACTCGCGCGATGATCTGCGAGCTTGAGGGGGTCGGGCGCGATCATCCGCTGTCGATGGAAAAGCTCTCGCCGGTTCTGGCCTACTACGTCGTCGATAGTCTTGAAGAGGGCTGCGAGCGTTGCGCGCAGATTCTCAGGTACGGCGGCATGGGCCACACCGCGTCGATTCACACCGAGAGTCGTGACGCGGCGCGCGAGTACGGCATTCGGATGCCGGCGTCGCGGGTCGTCGTGAACAGCCCTTCGACCCACGGCGCTATCGGGTTTACGACCGACCTCGAGCCCTCGATGACCCTGGGTTGCGGATCGTGGGGAGGGAACGTAACGTCGGATAACATCTCGCCTCGCCACCTCGTGGACCTAAAACGGATAGCCTTCGAGACTCGGCCCATCAATCAAGCCGCGGCGACGGAGCGACCAGCGGCGAGACCGGCAACCACCGTCGACCGCGCTGAGATTGCAGCGTTGGTAGATCGTTTCCTGGCCGAACGCCGTATACACGAGCCGATAGCGCAGCTGTCTACCCCACCTACCGCAACCGCATCATCAGTCAGCTCGATGGCGCCCCAGCCTTCTGCAGCAACGACAAACGGCGCGAGCAACGGGCGAGTTTACGATTTCGTCTGCGAGGAAGACGTAAGGCAGGCGATCGCCGCACGCGAGAAGATTTACGTCAACGGCAAGACGATCATAACACCGGCCGCGCGCGACCTGGGCGAAGCGCGAGACGTGTTCGCCCGGCCTTAAGACGCTTATTTTCGGTGCTTTGGCTGTTTGCTAAGCTCTTGTGGCAAGGCGCCTGCGCCTGCGCCTGACCAAATCTGCAAGTTTTTGTTGTGTAAGGCGGCCAAATGGGTGTATTCTACGAGGCTAGCTTTAGAGCGATGCAGCAAGCATAGAGAATCGCGAAAGGAGATCAGTTTATGAGTGCTGTCGGCGCGTGTGCCGCTGTAGGTGGTCGGGTCGAATCTCAGGACTTCTTGCGCGCCCGTTGCGAGACCGATGGAAATACCCGCGACTGCCGCATCCTCAATCTCACCCCCCAACGGGTTTTTGTGGAAAGTTTCGTTCCCGCGTTAAAAGGGTCGCAGGTTACGCTCAAGTTTCGTTTACCAAACGGACATCAGGTCTGCGCCAGAGGGGTTGTGAGCGAGCACAGATTTCAGGTGGGCTTCAACGTCAATCTCGTCGGACTTTCGACGCACGATCACGATCAGATCAACGGCCTGTTAAGCTGATCGAACAGCGCGGCTTTTTTCTCGCTTTTGATGAATAAGGGGTGGCTTGCAAGCCACCCCTTATTCATTACGGCCTCAACCGGTAGCTACCTCTTACCGTCAGTGGGCGTCGACGGGACTTGAACGTTATTGCTAATGAGCGTCATGCCGGTGACGCGCTGCAGATCGGCGAGCGCCTTGTTGTAGTCGGTGAGCGCCCGAACTGTGTTTCCCGCCGCGACCGATAGGTCAGTCTGACGCTGCAGCACCACAAAGTTGGTTGACAACCCCGCGCGGTACCTTTCCAGCTCGCCGTTGTATTGCGCGCGGGATGCTGCCTCGGCAGCCTTCGCCGCTTCCAGCCGCTGCGCCGAAGCCACCACCGCCTGCAACGCGTTGCGAACATCAACCTGCACCGTCTCCACCAATTGACGCTGCCGCGCATCGAGCTGCCGCGCTTCAGCCAGCGAGCGCCCGAGGTTCCCCTCAGCCGTGCGATTCCGCCACGGGAAGCTGAAGCGAACTCCAAACTGGTACGTTTTGAAATCCTGGCCAAAGAGGTTATCTAGCGCCTGGAAGTAGCCACCTTTGAATCGCGACAGCACATTCGCGCCGAGAGGCTGACCTGTAGTGCTGCTTACGACACTTGAAGGCGTGCCAGCCAGTCCAATATTGCCGTAGCTGCCAACAAAATCTATCTGGGGTTTGGTTTGGCTCTTGTAGTAAGCAATATCGATGTTCTTCTGTTCACTTTGGAGCCGTATCTGATCAAGCTCAGGCCGGTTCTTGAGAGCCAACCGCGTGGCTTCGTCGAGGTCGAACGCCGGGTTCGTCGTTTGCGGCTGATCGGTAGGAGATATCGCCGAAGACCAGATCTTGTCGGCCGAGTTCTTCAGCAGCAATACCTTCAGCGCATTCTCTGCGGTGGTAATGCCTTGCAGAGCGACGATAACGTTACCTTTTGCGTTCTCGAGCTGAGCCTCAGTGGAACGAAGCTCGATCGGCGCCAGCGTCCCGGCCTCCACCATCTTGCGATTGTTTTCGAGTTGGGTGCGCGCCAGCTCCACGGATTCGCGCGCGATCTGTTCGTTGCGAATCGCATACACCAGGTCCCAGTAGGCGCGCTGGACTGAGTTGATGATTTCGATTACTCGCTGGCGAAACTGGCTGTCAGACAGGTCAAGCGCCTTCTTCGCGACTCGAATCGTGCGCCGATTCTGGTCGATCTTAAAGTTACGAAGCAAAGGCTGCGTAACCTGAAACGTCAGCGTCGGGTTGAATTGAGTCGACAGCAGCGCGGCGGTGGAGCTCGTCACCACCCGATTGTTGTTGAAGTCGGCTTCCCAGTAGCCACCCGTACGCTCCACAAACTGACTGGTTGTGAAGTTGTAAGT
>DATFWM010000554.1:0-6076 GCA_035259295.1 Blastocatellia bacterium
CGCCATCAACTGCTCCTGGTAGACGAGAATGCCAAAGGTGCCGCCCATCGCCTCCTGCAGCTCCGGGAAATCGTAGCGCACCTTCTTTCGTCCGTGACGCCGTTCAATGAAGTCGTCAATCATACCGCTGTCGATGGGACCCGGTCTGAAAAGCGCGTTGAGTGCAGAAAGATCCTCAAGGCCTTCGGGCTTGAGCCTCCGGCAAAGGTCCTTCAGCCCTCCGCCCTCAAATTGAAAGATTGCTTCAGTCTTCCCTTCAGCAAACAAACGCAGGGCTGCGGCATCATCGAGCGGGATCTTTTTGAGATCAGGTTTCGTTCCGGTCTCGCGCCCGATCGACTTGACGCAATCGTCGAGGACGGTCAGCGTGGTCAGCGCCAGGAAATCCATCTTCAGCATCCCGGTCTTTTCGAGGTCATTCATCGGAAACTGCGTCGTTATCTCATCACGCGCCGTCTTTGATATCGGCACAAGCTCGTCGAGCGGCTTGGGAGAGATCACAACCCCGGCGGCGTGGACCGACGCATGACGCGAGCAACCTTCGAGCCGCTGGGCTATTTCGATTACCTCGCGCACTCGCTCGTCGGTGTTGATCGCGCGTTTCAGCTCGGGATTCTGTTTGATCGCGTCTTCGATTGAAACGTTTCGTCCTCGCACCGGCGGCGGAATCATCTTGGCGATCTTGTCACCTTCCGAGTAAGGCATCTCGAGCGCGCGACCAACGTCTTTGATCACCGCCTTGGACGCCATCGTGCCGAAGGTGCTTATCTGCGAAACGTGGTCGCGGCCATAGTAGTCGGCGACATAGTCGATAACTTTCTGCCGCCCTCGCACGCAAAAGTCGATGTCGATGTCAGGCATTGAAACGCGCTCGGGATTCAGAAAGCGTTCAAAAAGCAAATCGTATTGAAGCGGATCGATGTCGGTAATCCGCAGACAGTATGCGACAAGAGATCCCGCCGACGAGCCGCGTCCCGGTCCCACCGGAATGCTATTCTTCTTGGCGTACGCTATGAAGTCCCAAACAATCAGAAAGTATCCCGCATACCCCATCTTCGTGATTACGCCGATCTCTTGTTCGAGCCGGGCGCGATAATCGTCAAGATCGTTCTTGCGATCAGCCCTCTCTTTGATCTCCACCCATCTTTCTTCCAGACCGGCGCGAGCACGCTTTTCAAAGTAGCTCTCCGTAGTCTCGCCTTCCGGCACGCGGTACTCCGGCAGATGATTCTGGTTCTTCGGGAGCTCGAGTTCGCACATCTCCGCGATTGCGACTGTGTTCAGTAAGGCTCTCGGCAACTCATCGCCAAAGATCTCCCACATATCAGCCGCCGATCGAAAATAAAACTCCCCGTCCTTGTATTTGAGATCGCGCTTCTCGTTGACCGTCTTGCCCGAGCCAATGCACATAAGAATGTCATGCGCTCGGGAGTCGTCCTGCAACAGGTAATGGCAGTCGTTAGTCGCGGCCAATGGGATGCCTGTCGTCTTTGACAAGGCAATCATGCCCGGAATAACCGTCTGCACCTCTTGATCGAGTCCATGGTTCTGAACTTCGAGGTAGTAATTGCCCTTGCCTAGTATGTCTTCAAACTCTTTGGCCTGGCGCGCGGCTTCGTCGAACCTGTCTGACAGCAGCAACGAGGAGGGCACGCCCGAAAGACAAGCCGAGAGCGCGACCAGCCCCTCGCTGTGCGCGGCAAGCAGCTCTTTGTCCATTCGCGGTTTGTAATAATAGCCTTTGGTGAACGAGATGGATGAAAGCTTCGCGAGATTGTGATAGCCCCGAAGATTCCTGGCGAGCAGGATGATATGGTTGGTGCCTTTTTCGCCGGACGCGTCGCCGCGATCGGTGTGCTTGCCTTTGGCGATGTAGGCTTCCATACCGATGATCGGCTTGATGCCCGACGATTTCATCTGGTTGTAAAAGGAGATCGCCCCGTACAGGTTTCCGTGATCGGTGACCGCGACCGCGCGCGCGCCGAACTGCTGGGCGCGGGCGGCGAGCGGCTTAATCTTTATCGCCCCATCCAGAAGACTGAAATCGGTGTGAAGATGAAGGTGCACAAAATCTTTTTCGTTCATGGTCTTTCAGCTTTCAAGTGAGGATCGCGCTCGATGCCCAGCACATTCTACGGGTCAGCAGTCTAGCACAAACAAACCGACGTGTATACCGCAAATTGTGGGGGACAGGATCGGACACACTACATATTGATGGACGGCTTGATTTGGGCGCATTATCGCGATAGGCTTGGTCGGTGTCGGCGCGAGAGCGCATTCCGTTAATGGCTTCAGCTGCGCGAGTAGAGTAAGCTATTGCTTTAGGTGGAACAGACTTCAGTCTGTTGCCGTTCTTGACAGACAAGGGTCTGTATCACCGGGCCTGCTTCAGAATCTTTAGTCTACCGATGACTGAATCGGAAGCCGAGGACGCTGCGGGTTAGAAGCCCGCACAATATCACCAGGAGTGATGCGATGAAGACCAAAAACCGTAAGATTCAGCGTGCGGCCTTAACGCTTGCCGTTGTTTCGCTGGCTGCAGCTCTGTTTCCTGTCAAGCAGCGCTCGATCAAGTCACAGCAGTCTGAATCGGTTAATGTGCTTAGTGCGACGGATGAGGTCCGTTGGTCCCAGCCGCTGAGCTTCGAAGCGAATCGCGGGCAGGCCGATGACGACGTGAAATTCGTCGGCCGCGGAAAGGGGTTTGGTCTTCTTCTGAAACAGTCCGAAGCGGTGCTCGCGCTCCGCAACCGAACTGATGAGGTTACACGCTCACATAAACTGAGCATGAAGTTCGAGGGCGCGAGTCCGGCGGCGCTCATCGCAGGCGTCGATAAACAGAAAGCACTGGCGAGTTACTTCATCGGGAACGATCCTGCCAAGTGGATTCGAGATATCGAAACCTACTCCCGCGTTACGTATTCGGGCCTGTATCCCGATATAGACCTGACCTTCTATGAGGACGAGCGCGAGCTTGAATTTGATTTTGAGGTAGCTCCGGGCGCGGACCCGCAGCGGATCGCTTTGCGCTTCCAAGGCGCGGACCGGATTAGGTTAGGTTCACAAGGTTCGCTGATTCTTCATACCGCCGCGGGCGACGTGCGTTACAAACACCCGGTCGCGTATCAAGAAACAGACGGCTCAAAGCTGGAGGTCCCTGCTCGGTTTAAAATATTGAGTGACGACGCGATCGGATTTGAGGTGGCGGCTTATGACAGCACACGGCCCCTGATCATCGATCCTGTGCTCGTCTATTCGAGCTATGTAGGTGGTAACGCCGCCGATGCCGCGATAGGCATTGTGGCTGATTCTACCGGCAACACGATCCTGGTGGGCGATTCTTTTTCTACAGATTTTCTGTCGCCCCGGGCGGCGGGACGAACTGACTCTGACATTTTCGTCGGCAGACTTAGCTCAAACGGCCTGTTGCTCAGGTACAGTTTTTTTGGCGGCACCAAAAACGAATTCGCGACCGGAATGTCAGTTGATGGAATGGGCAACATCTATGTGAGCGGAGTCACTCAATCTCCTGACTTCCCTGTGTTCCACTCATTTGCTCAGGTTCTAATGGGCAGTTCAGACGCCTTCGTGATCAAGTTAACTCCGGGCGCCGATCAATTTTTTTATTTAAGCCTCATCGGTGGAAGCGGAGACGAAGCCGGCGTGAGCGTGGCTGCCGACAGCACTGGGAGCGCTTACATAACCGGGCGCACAACGTCGGCGGACTTTCCGGTAGTTAGTGCTATTCAATCGAGCTACGGCGGCGGCAGCTCGGACGCTTTCGTCTCGAAGCTGACGTCGGACGGATCGGGGCTCGTGTACTCGACGTTTCTCGGCGGCAGCGGCGCGGAGGATTCTGCCGGCAAGACCGGAATAAGCGTCGACTCAACAGGGAATGTTTATGTGACCGGCGACACGTCCTCTGGGAATTTCCCAACCAAGAATGCGCTTAGATCTTCGAAGAGCGGCGCAGCGTCTAGCTTCGATGGCTTTGTCGCAAAGATCAACCCGGCAGGCTCAGACTTTGTTTACTCGACCTATCTGGGTGGCAGCGACAATGATGTGGCACTTGCCATCGCGATCGATTCGACGGGCAACGCTTATGTGACCGGCTCTACAAACTCGACAAGTTTTACCGGCTCCAGCGCGACACGGCCGGCCGCCTCTGCACCCGATGCCTTTGTTGCGAAGATCAACGCGTCCGGGTCAGCGATATCTTATCTCACGTTTTTGGGAGGCAGCGGATTTGACTCGGCGGATGCAATTGCTGTCGATGCGTCGGGAAACGCCGTGATTGCCGGGAGTGCAGGCGCTGATTTGCCGACCGTGAACTCAATCCAATCTTTCCGAAGAGGCGGCGACATCGATGCTTTTGTGGCCAAGGTTGGGACGACCGGCACTGTGAGCTTTTCCACTTACATTGGCGGGAGCGGCGATGACCAAGCGACGGCGGTTGCGGTAGGCCCAACGGACGGTGATATTTACGTAACTGGGATTACCACGTCGACGGACTTTCTCACTTTCCTGCCGCTCATTGACCACAACTCTGGAGGGCAGGATATCTTCATCGCCAAGATTGATCCAAACGCCACGCTCAATCGTCCGGCGTTAAACCAGGCGTTGATCAGTGGAAAGAACTTGATCTTGTTCGGGCAGGGTTTCGACCTCGGCGCGGTGCTGCGAATCAATGACGACCCTGTCAAGACTAGAAACGGTGATCCAGATCCCTCGCAGATACTGATTGCCAAGAAGGCTCTTAAGGGCATCGACCCCGGGCAGACTATTCAGTTGCAAGTTGAGAATCCAAACGGTAAGCGATCTAACTTTTTGTTCTTCAGAAAACCTCTATGAAGTGATTCGTGAATCGATCCGTGATCCGTGACCGGAATCACGATTCACGCATCACGAGTCAGGATCACCTGTCAGCGTAAATTCTCTGGCAGCGACTATTCGATAACGCGCGAAAAAATGGGGCGACTGATCTTTCTCTCTGCTTGACTCGGTGATAGAATCCCGCCTGAAGAAACTCCCAAGTCTCTAACTCGGTAGCGCAACTCAGGAGATTTGTTATGCGAGAGATAACTATTGGAATTGCGGGGGCCGCTGGAGATGGTCTCGACAAGTCCGGCGACACACTTGCCAAAACAGTCAGCCGGCTGGGCCTCTACGTTTGCGCTTATAACAGCTATCAGTCGGTCATTCGCGGCGGGCACATCTGGCTGCGCGTGCGGGTCGGCGAAGAGAAGGTGTACTCGCACGGCGACGGATTGAACGTGCTCATCGCGCTCAATCAAGATTCGATCGAGCGGCATGCCCGCGAGGTGAATTCCGGCGGCGCGGTCATCTACAACTCGGACAGGTTCAAACTCGATCCGACGCTTCTTGGCGACAACGTGCTGCCGGCGCCGATCCCAATGGCGACGCTTACAAAGCCTTTCGGGAAAGTTCAGCCGGTGATGCAGAACACCGTCGCGCTAGGAGCGCTGATGTTTCTCGCGTCGCTCGATTTCGACACGGCGGTTGGAGTGCTGGAAGACACGTTCAAACACAAAGGCCAGGCGGTGATCGACCAAAACGCCGGCATTGCGCGCGCGGGTTACGACTACGCGAAGGACAACTTTGTGCCGCTCGGCTACGAATGGAGTTTCACGCGAGTCGCCAGGCCGTTCGTCACCGGCAACGAGCTGTTCGCATTAGGCGCCGTCGCCGCGGGGTGCAAGTTTTATTCGGCATATCCGATGACGCCCGCGTCTTCAATCTTGCACTGGATGGCGAACCATGCGGATCGATGCGGCGTCGTGGTAAAGCAGTGCGAGGACGAGCTGGCGGTCGCTAACATGGCAATCGGCGCAGGACACGCCGGAGTCAGGGCAATGTGCGCGACTTCAGGGGGCGGCTTTGCTCTGATGACCGAGGCGATTGGCATGGCGGGAATGATCGAGGCTCCGGTTGTGTTCATCGAAGTTCAACGTGGAGGACCGTCGACGGGCGTGCCGACCAAAACCGAGCAAGCCGACTTGAACCAGGTGTTCGGCGCGTCGCAAGGCGATTACCCGCGAGCCATCATCGCCCCAAC
>DATFWM010000555.1:0-2932 GCA_035259295.1 Blastocatellia bacterium
GTTTACGCCTGCGCCCAACACCTTTGAAGCGCTGCCCAAATTCACCCAGGGCGCTTACTGGGATGCGCATCTGGAAACCTGGCCGGAGATTCTTGCGCGCAACGGCTACAACGCGCTGCTCTTCCCACGCCGCATCGCCACTCTCAGACGACACGTGAAAGGAATGAAGATAGTTGAGAGCGCGCGCGGCGGCACCTTCGAAGAAACCATTGATGCAGCTATCAACGTGTTAGCCAACACACCGAAAGACAAACCGTTTTGTTTCTATCTGTATTCCACCGACACTCATAGACCTTACCGCCCGCACCAGCAGTTCAATTATGGAGACTCGATAATTGACCTCTACGACGGCGAGATTGCTTATCTCGATTTTCATCTCGGTCGCCTGTTTGATTTGCTCGAAAGATCGGGAAGAATAGACGACACGTTAATCGTAATAATGGCCGATCACGGCGAATCGCTTGGCGAGCGCGGCGTCTACAAGCATTCGTCACAACTCTACAACGAGCAGACTCGAGTGCCCATGATCATTCACTTCCCCGGCGCACCCGGCCGAGTGATCAGCGATTATGTCAGCACGATTGATTTAGGGCCGACGATCTTGAACACCGTTGGTCTGGACTTTCCTAAAGAGTGCGCGGGAGTGAGCCTGGTGCCGCTGATACGCGGACAGGCTTTTACGCATCCTCCGATATACGGCGAGCAGACCACACAAGAAGTGTCCCCGTTTGTGCGGCCAGATCAGCAAGTCGATCCGGAACAGAAGAAGTACATGATCATCACACAAGACGGATTCAAGCTGATCTACAACCGCGATTATTACAACTTCGAGTTGTTCGATCTCAAGAATGACGCGTCGGAGGTCCGAAACCTCCACGACCACATGCCTGAGAAGGCCACCGCGTTGAAAAGACTTTTGGGCAGGTACATAGACGTTGTGACCGTGAGCCGTCCTTGGGATGCGGATGAGGGTCAATATGTCTTCGGCCCGACAGGCGAGCCTCGCGAAGCGAAGTAGCCAATGGGGGTGACTGGCAATTTATGATGGCTATCCTTTGAGCACTCGCCCGACAATATTAAAATCGTCCCGGCCAAGCTCTCGGGTAACTATCAGAATCACAAGGTATGCGACTGAAAGCAATATCAATTCGATCACGGTTAGCAACTTCGAGGATGGCGCAACAGCTCGTGAAGCAACGTAAATGATCACCGAGCATATCACGATTCGCAACGCTGAAGCAGGGGAAATCAAAGCCCCAAACTTGAAACGAAGATAACCTCCGGCGGCGATGACTCCCGCCAACATCGAAGCCGTTGTCGCGATTGCTGCTCCAACCAGCCCTTGCGACGGGATGAGAATACTGTTCAATGTCGCGCTCACACCCAACGTGATCGTTGCGATAATCAACGAAACTGCCGGGCGGCCGCTTGCCGAGATGATCGTCGTCACAACGTACAGAACTCCAAACAGCAGCATACCGTAAGCAACCACGCTGAGCGCCGCGGTTCCCGCCTGATATTCGGGCTTGTAGATCAGGCTCAACACTCGACCCGAGTTAGCCGAAAAGAGAGTGGCGATCAAGGCCATAACCATCAGCGTGTAGCGAAGCGTATTCGCGATGTAAGTCCGAGTTTTCTCACGATCGTCGGCGAACGTCGCCTGCGAGATCAGCGGAAAGATCACAAAGGTTGCCGACACGATTGCTTGATGAGTCACGTTAGCCACGTTGATTGCCGCTCCGTAATAACCTGCGTTCTCGCTTGCGACAGTTGCGTCGGGCGACGAGAGCGCCTTCACCAGGATCAAGTCGATCCTTTGAAGCAAGTTGATCGCGAGAGTGAAGAGCAACACATACGCCTGAAAGCCGAGAAGCTGCCGAGCGCTCACTGGATTGTTCTGCTTGCTCTTTCCGGCGACAACCGCTGAGAGCGCAAGCACGCTCGCGGCCGCCAGAGCGAATCCGCCGATGCCGCCCGCTACTCCATAGCCCAGCCACACGAGCAAGACTATGAAGCCGAGCTTGAGCGTCGAATACGACATGTCCAGAGACGCTTGAGTGAGGAATCTCTTTCGGCCGTTAAAATATCCTGTGAACACCGCATAGAACGAGTATGCGAGTGTTATAAGGGAAGCCAGCCGCAAATAGTTCACGAGCCGCGCGTCATTCAAATAATTTGCGATCATTGGCGCAAGCAGAAAGAAGCCGAGCGAGGCGCCGCCACCGACCAAAATCTGCAGCTTGAGAGCCTTTGCCTTGACTGAGCCGGCGTTCTGTTCATCTTCGGAAATTCGTTTTGAGACGCTTTGATAGGTGGCTGTGATGATCACAGCGTTGATGACCGAGACCACATACACGGCGACCTCGTACATGCCGAATTCTTCGGCGGTCATCAATCGCGGGAGGATGAAATGAATCGCGGCGCCGCTGACGACGAACCAGATCTTGGCGGCGGTTATGTAGATGGTTCCGCGCCCGGCTATCGCGGCAATGTTATCCGCGCGCTGCGATGCTTTCGGGTTTTCTGTCATCAACGAAGTCATTCTGCATTGACGAATCGAGTGGGCTCAGTATTAATCCCGGAGGGATGACCTGTCTATAGCTTGTGGTGCGCGTCGGGCTTTGTAGCTCCGCCAGGAGCGACCTTCGACGTTCGGTGCCCTCGTTGGACGAAAAGGTCGCTCCTAAAGGAGCTACAGCACGTGGCCGACGTTGTAACTAAAGACAGGTCATCCCTCCGGGATTGCAGTTTGCGTTCGTCCCTTTGCAATGCACGAACCTCGATGTGACAGGCTGCTAAAGATGATTTCACTGAACTGCCGGCCGATCTTCGACCAGTCATAATCTTCGGCCGTTCGGCGGGCGTTCTCTCGGATCCGCTTGCGCAAGCTATCATCGCCGAAAGCGAGCATCAACTTGTCTCTGAGCATATG
>DATFWM010000556.1:0-5991 GCA_035259295.1 Blastocatellia bacterium
GGACGGCCTGAAGCTTTCGGCTCCCGGCCCTTTCCTGACGCAACTAAGCGGAATTCGACCTTTTCGCCCTGTCGCTCCAGTCGGTATAGTCCCTTCCCAGTCCCGCACCAGATGATGGGCGCGCGCGCCGATAAAACTCGACTCTTGCCCTCGTTGGAAAGAAAGGAGACTGGACCAGCATACCCAGGATGATGAGGTCGGACAGATTTATAATCTAAACGCTTCCTTCACGCGCGGAAGAGTTGTGTTCGTCACGCAGATGAGCTTGTCTCTCGACGAACGGCCCGACACGATTTGGATTGATGAAATACTCACGCCAAACAACCTGGCGAGAAACCTGCGGCACTCTTCGTTGGCCCTGTCATCAACGGGTGGTGCTGCAACTCTCAGCTTAATCGCGCCGCCATGCTCGCCGACGATTTCGGTTCGAGACGCGCTCGGCTGAACTCTTAACTTGAAAGTCACCGCGCCGTCTTTCTCGTTAAGCTCAACCACGGATTCACCAATTCGATCTGCTTATCCAGTCAGCAAGTAAACCTGTGAGGATCTGAACTATGAACATCGCAACGATCGGTGAAAAATCGAACATGCCGGCGACGAAGACTCGCCGGAGCGGTTTGAGCAGCGGCTCGGTTATCACGAAAAGAAAGCGAAACCATTTGCTTCTGTAGCCGACGCCGAAGAATGGCAGGAACAACCTCAAGAAAATAGCGATCACATAAAGCAATCCCAACAGTCTGATCAGCTCACCTGCCATCGCGGCGGAGGCCAATTTGCCCAACATCGCATTCTGTCCTATCGCGCCGATGATGCTGCCAAGTTGACCGAGCATGCTCGAGACGAACAACCCCATGACCAGAATCAACACGCCCATCACTAGCGGTATCAAGTCGTAGCGCATATATCGGCCGCCAAACTGATTCCTGATGGGCCGGACCATTGGCTCCGTGATTCGTGTCAGATGGTAAGGAACGCGGCCAAAGGGATTCGCCCCCAACCAGGATAGCAGGACCCGCAAGAAGAATAGTGCGGCAAACGCAATCGTGCCCCAGAATACAACCGCTGAAAGACCGTATAGTGCCAGGACGATTAGATTCAATGTAACACCTATTTCGCATTGTCCATTTTACATCTGTCATTTTTCATTGTCGCAAATGGCAAATGAAAAATGTTAAATGGAAATGGAAAATGGTTTACTCCCGCTCTCCAAAGATTGCTGTGCCGACGCGCACCATTGTCGCGCCTTCTTCGATCGCAATTTCGAAGTCGTGGCTCATTCCCATCGATAGCTCGGTAAGCTTTCGCTCAGGCGCGCGGTTGCGGTTCAAACTCTCGAGTATCTCGCGCAACTTTCGAAAGTAAGGTCGCGCCTGTTCGGGGGAGCCAAAGAACGGGGGCAAGACCATCAGCCCGCGAAACTCGAGATTGTGCGCTGAATCGAGCGCCTCAACAATCGACGCCAGCTCGCGCTCATCGGCGCCTGACTTTGTCGGCTCTTGAGCCAGATCGACTTGAACCAGCACCTTTGGTCGTTTACCTAACTCGCCCGCAATCCGATCGACGCGCTCGGCAAGCTTGACGCTATCAATCGTTTGAATGACCGCAAACGTCTCGACCGCCGGCTTAACTTTGTTGGATTGAAGATGACCTATTAAATGCCATCGCACTCCCCCCTTAACCTGAGCCGCTTTCGGGACCGCCTCCTGGACGCGGTTCTCTCCCAATTCGAGCGTGCCCGCATCGACGGCTTTTTGAACAATTGTTGGATCGAAAGTCTTGGAGACGGCGATGAGGGTTACGTTTTCGGCGTTTCGACCGGCGCGTTGAGCTGCTTGCGCGATCTGTTCCTGAACTCGCGCGAGCCGCTCTCGTATCTGTTCCGACATGCGAGGAAATGTTATCAGCGGCGTTCAGACGGTGACAAGCAACGCTAGGTTTAGTCAATTCTCCCCTTGTAACTTTGCGTGGCCCCAGCCGCCACCGCCGGGCGTTTCAATTCGAATGCGATCGCCTGCGCTTGCTTGTGTGGAATCTTTCGAAGTGAGAACGCGTTCGGTGTTCGGTGAAATAAGCAAGGTCCGACCTGGCGATCCCGGCTCGCCGCCATTAAGACCATAAGGGCGTGTCGTTCTTCGATCCGAAAGAATTGTTACCCGCGCATCGGTCAGCAATTCGATCTCGCGCACGACTCCGTCGCCGCCACGAAAACGGCCTTCACCGCCGCTTCCGGGACGTATCTGATATCTGCGCACCCGCATCGGGTAAGCATACTCAAGCGCTTCGGCCGGTGTGTTGAGCGAGTTGGTCATGTGTGTGTGAATACCGTCGATCCCATCAAGTTCCGGCCGCGCGCCCATTCCTCCCGCGACCGTTTCGTAATAAGCGAACTGCTTGCCGGTGCGCCGGTCTGTTCCGCCGATTGTGAGATTGTTCATAGTCCCTTGGCTCGCAGCGGGCACAGGAGCGCCAGCCTTCGACAACGCGCGCAGCACGGTGTCCACGATCCGCTGGGACGTTTCGACATTGCCGCCAGCCACCGGCGCAGGCGGACGAGCGTTCACAACGCTTCCAGACGGGGCGGTAACTTTGATCGGCTGCATAATTCCCCAACTCGCGGGGACGTTCGACGCGATCAAGCAGCGAAAGACGTAATAGACCGCGGAGACTGTGATCGCCTCCACTGCATTGATCGGCCCGCGAACTTGCGGCGCGCTGCCTTGGAAGTCAACGTGAGCACGATCTCCTCTTATCCCGACGCGCACCGCTATGCGAACCGGCTCATCTGAGTAGCCATCGTCGTCGAGGAAGTCTTCGGCTTCGTACACGCCATCGGACAAATCACGAATCACGCGCCGCATCATCTCGCCCGTGTAGTTGATCAAGTGCGACGCATAAAGGTCGGCTTCTTTGAATCCGTACCGCTCGACAATTTCAAGAAGCCGCTGCTGACCGGTCGCGATCGCGCCAAGTTGCGCAGTGAGGTCGCCTTCTCGCTCGTCAGGGATCCGAACGTTTGCCGAGATCAACCGCATCACGTCATCGTTTACCTTGCCACCGATCATCAATCGCACTGGAGGGATCCTCAGACCTTCCTGATAAATTTCGTCGGCGCGTCCCATCGAGCCGGGCGTCGCGCCGCCAATGTCGGCGTGGTGCGCGCGATTGGCAACGTAGAACAGGGGGTGGGGGTTGGGGATTGGGGATTGGTTCCTTTTCCGAGACCGACCCCCAGCCCCCAACCCCTGACCCCCATGGACAGCAGCCACCATTGTCACGTCAGGAAGATGTGTACCGCCGGCGTAGGGATCATTCAGAACGACGATGTCGCCGGGTCCGAGCTTTACGGTTTCGAGAGCGGCTCGCACTGACATCGGCATCGAGCCGAGATGAACGGGCATGTGATCGCCTTGCGCAATCAAAGTGCCCTGGCGATTAAACACCGCGCAGGAATAGTCTCGACGTTCTTTGATGTTGGGAGAGAAGGCTGAGCGGCGAAGGCTGAGGCCCATCTCTTCGGCAACAGATGAGTAAAGTGATTTGAAGATCTCGAGCTTGACCGGGTCTGCTTTCATTTAGCGGGTTGGCTCGGTACGGACGACATCAGCGAATCAAAAAACTAAAGAACCTCGCGGCGCTCAGCTTCAAGCGCGCGAGCCGCAAGCGCGCCCCGGCGAAGACTCGGCGCTCCTCCATCTCAGCGAAAATCGAATACGCCACCGGCGTCACCAGCAACGTTAGCAGGAGACACAAAGTCTGACCGCCGATTATTGTAACCGCGATCGCTGAACGTTGAGCGGAGCCCGCTCCAATTCCGATCGCCGTTGGTATCAAACCTCCCACAATCGAAAACGTTGTCATCAGGATCGGCCTCAGCCGCACGTGGTTCGCCTGAACGATCGCCTCGCGCAGCGGTACACCCTGCCCGCGAAGCCTGTTCGTGTAGTCCACTTGAAGGATGCCGTTCTTCTTCACGATGCCTAACAGCAACAGCACACCGAGCGCGCTCCACAGGTTCAGCGTGCGGCCCGTTAGCCAAAGCGAAAGCAGCGCGAAGGGAATCGATAGCGGCAACGCGAGCATGATTGTGAACGGATGCAAGAAGCTCTCGAACTGCGCGGCAAGCACCATGTACATGAAAATCGAAGCGAGCAGAAATGCAACGATGAGATTGGTTGTGGTCTCCTCCAGAATCTTGACTGTCCCCAAAAAGCGAAAACTGTAACCCGGTGGCAGTCCGACGTTCTTGATCTCGTCGGTCACTGCGCGCGCGGCCTGGTCGAGCGGAAAATCTGGCGCGTTGTTCCCGTTCACCGAAACCTGAAATTGCCGGTTGAATCGCTCGATTCGCGAGGGACCCAGGCCTTGCGCGATGGTCGCAATGTTGTCGAGCCGAACCTGGCCGACTTTGCTCGATGGGATCATCAACCGCGACAGGACCTCGCGGTCCTTCTGCTGCTCGGGCAAAAGCTGCAGGGTGACATCGTATTGCTCATCGCCTTCCTTATAGGTCGAGATCTGGTCTTCGCCTGAGATCATCAGCCTTACTGAGCTGGCGACATCGGAGGCGCGAACCCCGAGGTCGCTTGCGCGCTGGCGATCGATCTTCACCTGGAGCTCCGGCGTTGTAAGACTCACGCCGGGATCGACATCGAGCAGGCCCGGTATCTTGCGCACCCTTTCCGAAACTTTCATTGCCAGCTGGGCAGCCTTCTGAAAATCAGGCCCGAGGATCAGCGCGCGGACCGGGAAGAACATCTCGCCACCTCCCAGCGCGGATGGAATGATAATTTTGCTGCGCAGGTTGCGGTACTCGTAGGTGATCTTTCGAACTTTCGCCGCGACTTCCAGGTTTGTAAGCTTGCGGTTCGAAACGTCAACAAGCCGAACGTAGATGTGACTGTGACTCGGTATTCCTTCGTGAATGAATGGATTGACAAAGTCGACTTCGGGAATCTGTTTGATACGATCTGCGAGCTCCGTGGCGAGCTTCGAAGTGCCTTCAATAGACGTGCCTTCGGGCAAGTTTATCGACAACTGAAATTCGCTCTGATCATCGGGTGGAATCCAATCGCGACCAACCAGAGCATTGAGAGGAAAGGTCAGCGCGAATGTTGCCAGCGCGATCAAAACAACGATCGCCCGATGGCTCAGAGACCATTCGAGCATGCGGCCGTAGGCACGGTCGATGAAGCCGAAAAAGCGAGTCTCTTTCGATGTGTGTTCTTCGTGATTCGTGATGCGCGATTCGCGATCGGTGATCGCCGGATCGCCAGCTTCGCCGTCGCGTTTTGTCGCCAGCCGCTTGAGCATTCGCGAGCTGAGCATCGGCGTCAGGGTGAAGCTCACCAGCATTGACACCATCACCGAAAACGCCATCGTCCATCCGAATTGATTCACGTAGCGCCGCGCGTAGCCGGTCATAAACGCGATCGGCACGAAGATGATGACCAATGAAATCGTGGTGGCGACAACCGCGAGCGTAATCTCCTTTGTAGCTTCAATCGCCGCGCGCTTCGGTTCGTAATGCTTCTCCTCGATGTATCGCACGATGTTTTCAAGCACAACTATCGCGTCGTCGATAACGATGCCGACCGAAAGCGTGAGCGCCAGAAGGGTCATGTTATTCAAGGTGAAATCCATCGCCTTGAGCAGCGTGAAAGTTGCTACGATCGAGGTCGGGATCGCGACCGCGGCGATCAAAACTGAGCGCAGGTTGCGAATGAACAGCAGCACCACCAGGCTCGCCAGCAAGCTCCCGAACAGCAGATGCTCTTCGAGGGACGCGACCGACGCTTTTATGAACACCGACTGGTCGCCGATGATCTTCACCAGCACGCCGGGCGGAAGGCTCTTTTGGATTTGCTCGAGTTTCTTCTTGACCGAGTCGATGATCTTTACAGTATTGGTGCCTGACTGGCGGCGCACGTCGAGTTTGACCGCCTGCTTGCCTTCGATCATGTTCCAGGTGCGCGGCTCGGCGAAGCTGTCCTC
>DATFWM010000557.1:0-3454 GCA_035259295.1 Blastocatellia bacterium
AGCGGTGAGTCCTCAGTTAACGGAAGAGAGTCCGGCTCGGCTTGTTCCAGGCCAAGGAGCCGGCCATAGTTTCGATACACGTCCATACTGCTCGCAACCACTAGCCGATCGCATGCACCGTCGAGTGTTGCGACTAGGTTCTTCGCCTCCTGCTCGGTGTAGCAGATCATGTCGAGCGCGACGTCGGGCGCTAAGCGCTTGAACTCGGACGCGAAGCTTTGAATATCGCGCCGGTCGCCTGCAATGTGATTGATCTCGGCAGGGAGGTCAGCTACGGTTTCACCTCGATGAAAGATGGTCACGGCATTCCCGCTTTCGACTAAAAGCCGAACAACGTGGCGCCCGATGAATCCCGTTCCACCGATCACCAGAATTCGCATAAGTTGCTCTCAATTTCTGAGAAGCTGGTGCAGTCGATGCCATGCAAGCTCCTCCTCGCCCTGGAGGGCTTGACCCTGGCCATCCAAAATCGTGCCGATCTGATCCACCAACGCAAAATAATGGAGTTTTTTCCTCAATTGTTTCAGATTCCGATGCCCATATCGCCGCGCCACCTCCTCAGCAAAGGCCTGGCCGAAGTCGAGCAGAAGATACGTGAAGTCATAATCTGGATCACCCCAGTTTACGTCTCCAAAATCGATTGCCGCGATTACCGCATCATTGACCATCAGAATATGGTCTCGACTGAGGTCGGCATGGAGCACCACCGGTTGGAACGCGAAATTTCCAGGCGTTTTCAGATACATCTCAAGGACGTTTCGCGCATGGCTTGCGTCCGAGGAGGCTAGTTTGGGCATGATCTCACGCTTCGTGCGGGCGAAATACTCCTCGGCCACGAGGCGCGGATCCTCGCGCGGCAACCGGGACGCAACTTCCGGAGGCGGTATGAAGCTGTGCAGCGAACGCAAGAACTCGGCGACGCTCTCTGCTGCCGCAGATCGCTTTTCGTCATTCAGCGAGCTCACCTCCATGGCATTGCCGCGCAAATATGGGTACGCTGCATACCCGCATGGAGCCGCCAGCGAATCAGTAACCACTCTAACGTATTGCGGCACTTTCAACGGGAGGTGGTCTGCAACAGATCGAAGGAACGCGATCTCTCGGCTTAGTTCCTCCCAGTGCTCGGGACGCTTGGGGAACCTGAAGACCAGTTCGTCGTCTACGACAAACACACGCGAGTTCCATCCCTCTCCCAAAGCAAGGACGGAATCGAAACAGAGCTCTGGATTTTCGAGTTGGAGCTGTCGCCAGTCAGGTTCCATAGCGGTAACGTGCGCTGTCGTTAAGCGGCTTGCGCATGGCCTGCGCGTGCTAACAGTTGGCGCCATACGTTTGCCTCGCCCTCTTTTTGAACCAGCAGTTGAACCTCTCGATAAGCCGCTGCATAAAGCGAGCGCATCTCGAGAGAAGACCGGGGGTCCGCCAGTCTGCGCTCAAGCTCATTCAGCGCCGGCCGTCGCTTTGGCGTGAAACGTTGAAGCGATGGACCCTCGCCGGCAAATGCAATCGCTAGTCCCTCGGCTAGCCAGCGAGGCGTCTGCCCTTTCCCGTTTTCTTCGATCACGGCGTGCGCGTACTCGTGGCGCAAGGTCGGCGTGAGAACGCGACGCCTTCTCAACACGCCGAGAGGCTGCAACTCGATGCGACGCGATCGCGTGACGCCTGCGGTCCACCAAGGCTGACCCGTTGCGGCGATGAAGTCTTGAGTCGTTTCGTGAACGATCACATCAATCGAAGTATCCCGCATGCTAAGCGAGGCAGGCCCTACCCGCGCGAACATATCCAAACGCGCGGCTTCAAGTGTGCGGAGCGCCGATTCAATCTCTACGCGAGGTACGACCGCAGGATAGCTGACGCGAAAGTGTTCACTCGATAAACTCGAGCGTGACGACGAAAAGCTACAAAACGGGAAAGTGTCGAAGCTGAAATCGGGTCGCGGGCAACTCCGTAGGAGTGAGATGTTTATAGGAGCGGAGACTGGGGAATTGTCCAGCTCCGTGGGAGCGAAATGTTCCGGTTGATTCGACCTGAATTTTGAATCGAGCACGGCACATTTCGCTCCTACGGAGCTTGACCGTGACGCACGCCCTTCTCCTATAAACATAGCATCTCTACGGGATTCGTCATGCAACTCTAAATCGATCCCTCCTAGTCTTGCGGCTTGGCGGCTTTGTGCCTTTGCCTTAGCTTCTCCTCCCGACGCGCGAGTTCCCGGAAAATAGTGCTCGAGTATCTGTGAGTGCGTGGCCCCACGCCGAGCCATCACGTGCGCTCCGTTCTGGCACAAGCCGAGCCCGTGGCCGAAGCCGCTTCCTCGAAAGACGAAACTTGAGCCGCGTCGCGTGACGCTAAAGCGCGAGCTTTTCAACACGTTCCATCCAAGCGCGCGGCCTACGACGATTTTGAATTCCCATCCGCGCACTTGTCGTCTCCGCTCACCTTCAATCGCGATCGTCTCCGCTCGGCCCGTCGCGTCTCGCTTCGTTACTAGGACGTCATCGATTCTTCTTCCGACATCGGTCAACGGATCGCTTGCAAGCGCGCGCGCGAGCCTCCCGGCAGGAATGACATCGGTCCATTCGTGATTTGGCATCGTCGCGCAATAATCATCGCGAACGCCGCGAAGGTAGCTCGGCCCACGCGCGCCCCAGAGTGTCTCGATGTTAGCTGTCATCCCTCCACACGCGGCGTGGAAGTATGCGTCAACGAGCTGCCCGCTCCCATCGCGCAACACTTCTCCCGCGGTATCGGCGACCGCACGCCGCATCTTCTCAGAGGCCGGACGCTGGACGTACTGCTGGCAATGAGTATTCGAGCAAAGGTCGAAGCCTTCGCTGGCGTGGCGGCCAAGATTCTTGAGCGCGTATGTTCGAGTGATGATCGCCTGAGCCTTGAGCGCTTCGATCTGGTCTTCGACCGCCGCTTCGACCGAGAGAACTCCTAGCACGTAATCTTCAAGCGAAAGCTGTACAACTCGGTTCTTACTCAATATCTTCACGCGAACGGTCGGCGACGCGCGATCAGGACCACGCGCTGCTCCACCGTAAGAAGTGAATGAGTACGAGGTCCGATGAGGCTCTCCGAGAGCATACAGATAATCACAGGTAGGGAAGAGGGACTTGTCCCCGCTCTGCGTCGCTTCATAAGGCGAAATCAGAAGCGCGGGGACAAGTCCCTCTTCCCTACCTGTGACTAAACTGTCTTGTCCGCTCTCCCCATTGAAATAGCTGATAAACTTCGCTGGCCGCCCCTCCCGCTCGGCGTCTCGCCTTGTCGCTGCATGTTCCACTCGCGCCTTGGTGTATTCTTCAAAAACTCGCTTCGACACCGCTGCTGCGTCTGATCCGTGAGAGCGTTTGATGAAGACAAGAACCGCAAGCCCAAGCGATACAGGCGTGGCTTCGGCTGCGGAGTTCGCATCGGCAGCGAAGCTTACGAACCATCCTTGCCTTCG
>DATFWM010000558.1:0-5616 GCA_035259295.1 Blastocatellia bacterium
AGCATCGCCGAAACCAGCGACGTTTTGCCCGCGTGGCCGTGACCTACAATGCCAACGTTGCGAATCTCCTTTGTGGCATAGACCTTCATGAGAATGTCTCCTTTTGATCAAGTGATGAGAATGAATCAGCTTATAACCCGCGACGCTGCGTGCGCAAGCGATGCGAGCTGACGTTAACCTACTACTCAGTCACACTGGCCGTGATACACAGCGAACCAACAGCCGGTGCTAATCCCGCTAGGGATTGCCTGTCTATAGAATCAGTCGCAGTTCGTGGCCGCAACTCCGTCAGGAGTTACCTGTGCCCGTGCAAGCCGCGTCTCTGCCGGCAGGCGGTGACTCCTGGCGGAGTCACAGCGCCGCCGCTGCCCCGATTCTATAGACAGGCGATCCCTACGGGATCAGCCGAGCTGATCGTCTCCACCTCCGATCCACCAAACTGAATGTGACTTAGTACTAGTTAAACTCTCGCAGTACAACGCTCCTGTTTAATATAATGAATTCCTTAGCGATGGACGAACGAACTTTCAAAACACTTGAACTCGACTCGCTGCTCGATCTCTTAGCACGGCAGGTTCAAACTCCCCTCGGTCGCAAGCGCGTAATGGCGCTCGCACCTTCTACTAGTCTAAAGCAAGTCAATCGCGAGCTTGATCGAACAACTGAGTGCGTTAACTTCCTCGCAACCTCCGGCTCGTTTGGACTTCACGACATCACCGATCCCGAAGACTCGCTCGCTGAACTCCAAGTTGAAGGCACGAGCCTCGATCCCCAACGCATACTCGCGCTTCAGCGACTCATTGGAGCCGGGATGGACGTGCGTGCTCGGTTCGCCGACGCCGAAATCAGGAACCGCTATCCTGAGTTAACCGCTATTACAAGGCAGATCCCGGATCTTCGGCGAGTGCTTGCTTCAATGCGAGGCAAGATTCTTCCGAACGGCGAGATTGATGACAACGCAAGTCCCGAGCTGCGCCGCATCCGTCGCGAGATCAATCATCGCCGCGACCGGATCTATCGCAATCTCGAATCGCTTATGCGCGAGCGCGCGGCGCCGGCAATTCAGGAAGACATCGTCACCATCCGAAACGGCAGGTTCGTGATCCCGGTTCGCACCGACTCGCGCGGGCAGGTGCCAGGGGTGATGCACGGACTTTCGTCGAGCGGACAAACCACTTTCGTCGAGCCGATGGCGATCATCGATCAGAACAATGAGTTGGTTCGGCTACGTGAAGAAGAAGAGATCGAAATCGAGCGCATCCTTTTGGAAATCACAGACGCGCTGAGGTCTAACCTTGCCGGCATTGCGGCTGTGGCGGACGCGCTGTCCGAAACAGATTTTGCCCAAGCGAAGGCGAGACTGTCTGCGCAGTTCAACTGCGTGCGGCCCGAGATGATCGAGGGTCGCGAGTTTGTTGTCGAGGATGCGCGACATCCGCTTCTGGAACACACCCTCGAGCAATCGGGCGGCAAGGTTGTTCCCATCTCCTTGAAGTTGGATGAAGATCATCAGACGATAGTCATCAGCGGACCAAATGCTGGCGGCAAGACGGTGGTGGTGAAGACCATCGGACTCATCACGTTGATGGCGCAAAGCGGCCTGCAGGTCCCGGCGACTCGCGCCATGCTGCCGGTCTTCGCTCAAGTGCTTGCAGACATCGGCGATCAACAATCAATCGCTGCCAACCTGTCAACCTTCACCGCCCACGTCCGCAACATTGCCGAGATGGCCGAACGCGTTTCTCCGCCCGCCTTGATCCTGCTCGACGAAGTTGGCACCGGAACCGATCCCGACGAAGGCGCTGCCCTTGGCGTTGCAATTGTGGATTTCTTCCGGCGAGCGCGCGCGACGACGATTGTGACCACGCATTACAACCCTTTGAAGATCTGGGCGTCGCAAGCGGAAGGAGTCCTCAACGCCTCGGTTGAATTTGACGAAGCGACGCTCAGACCGACTTATCGTTTGATACTTGGAGTCGCAGGCGTCTCGGCTGGGCTTGAGATTGCGCGGCGGATGAAATTGCCCGGCGAGATCATCTCTCAAGCCTCAGCCCGCCTCGATCCTTCTCACGTGCAGGCCGGCGATTACTTGAAACAGCTCAAAAAACTCGTCGATGAGGAGGAGACGGTGCGCTCGGCGCTTGAAGAAGAGCGCCAGGCAACAGCCGATAAGTACGGTCGCCTCGATATTGAATTCGCTCGCCGCGAGACTGATCGGCAAAAGGAATTCGAGAGCCAACTCGCTCAAGCGATTCGAGAGTTCAATGCCGAGAGCGAGCGTTTGCTCAATACGATCAAAGACCGCGCCACTGCCGGGCGATTGAAAAAGGACGCAGAGGCGCGAGCGGCAGATTTGCGCCGCTCCGCAGCGGTTCGCATACGCAAGCAAGCCGCGACCGCGCCTATCGTAAGCGCGCGCGCGTCGGACACCGCTGTCGCGGAACCGCCGGCCGGACCTGAAGTCGATGTTGGCGAGATCACCGAACGAGATCGAGTGAGGATCAAATCGCTCAATCAGGAAGGCACGGTCGAATCAATCAACGACGGAGAGTACACGGTGCTCGTCGGGTCGTTGAGGTTCCGCGCGACGCGAGGTGAGATTCAACTAATCCAGTCTGCTTCCGCGCCCATGAAGAAAGCAGCCGCGCTGCCTCACGGTGTAAGCGCCGAAGTGAAAGTCGACGAGAGCTTCTCTCCTGAGATCAATGTGATCGGCTCAAAAGTCGATGACGCGACCGATCGCGTTGACAAGTTTCTCGATGAAGCCTATCTGGCCGGCGCCGAAACTGTTCGCATAGTTCACGGCCACGGCACCGGGGCGCTGCGTCGAGCGATAGCAGAGCTGTTGACTGGTCACGCGCACGTGGAGAACTTTAGCGCCGCTCCTCCCAATCAAGGTGGCGCGGGCGTGACGACTGTGAAGCTTAGGAAATAGTTGAAGTGCTCGACAGATAATTTACATCCAAGTTCTTGAATGGCGGCTGCAACTCGTGTTACACCCCTGCTCACTGAATGCTGGGCTGATCGGGGCTGGCGTGGAATTCTGACATTCATGTTGAACCTGGAAACATCAGGTCACTCACTAACGACAATGAAGATCAATCAGCCTAGGAACCTGTATCCGATTCGATGTAGCGCATGATGTATTCTGGCGCTGCGGGAGTTTTCTCGATCTTCTGTCGAGGAGAGGAGAAAAACAAATTGAAATGGACCCATCGAATCACGGCCAATCTGACCAATGATCGCATTACTTCGCTTCAATGGGTCATCATCACGCTTCTAGATCTAGCTAGTGCATTCTCAGCGTTCGCTCAAAACCCTGCCGATAAGAGCGTGATCCGAGTCGGTGAAAACATTCACGTCAGTCGCGAGACCCCCGACCGCGCTCTGGTTGAACAACAGGTTGCTGCTCACCCCAAAAACCCAAATCATCTATTGGGTGTATCCATTGTTGCTTCAACACCCTCGCCATGGGCTGCGACACAGGATTGCGCTACTTTCGTTTCCTTTGATGGCGGGAAGACGTGGTCAAAACATGCGTTTGGCATCCACGGATGCGGTGATCCTTGGGTTACCATCAGTGCCGATGGCACTGCCTTCTTTATCGCGCTTGGCGCCGGTGGCTTGTCGGTTTTTCGGTCAGCAGACGGCGGAAAAAGGTGGACAGATACACCGATTTCCCTTGGCGGAGGACACGACCATCCGACCATCGTGGCCGACGCAACCGATTCAAAGTTTGCGGGAACAGTCTATGTCACTTCAAATCGCGGCCAACGTTCAAAAGAGAAGAAGCTGCGCTGGCCGGTCGTTGTTTATCGGTCGCTCGACAAGGGAAAGACTTTTCAGGAACCGGTTTATGTAACTCCTAGTAATCTGAACCTCAATAGTGATAATGCAGTCATCCTATCTGATGGAACACTGGTCGTCACGTTTACCGATTTTCAGCACAACGTCGATGAATTTCACGGCGCAGGAATGCTCGAGCGGCGCCGCAGTTGGGTCATAACCTCCGAGGATGGCGGCCAGCATTTCTCCGCGCCTCTGTTCGTCTCGGAGGCCTCCGGTCTGGGCTTCCAATCATTGGCCGTCGATAGTTCTTCTGGTCCTTTCCGTGATCGCCTGTATTTTGTCTGCACGAACAGGGAGCAGAATGGAATCTATCTGCACCATTCAGCAGATCGTGGGGAAAAATGGTCAGACCGCGTTCGCGTGCATCAAGCGCAAAATGACACTATGCGAAAGACGCCAACGGTCGCGGTCAACAAAGATGGCGTTGTGGCCGTCACCTGGTATGAACGGGTTGATCCGACTAGAAAGTGTTGGGACATATACTTTGCTGCTTCATTAGATGGAGGGCAAACTTTTCTGCCGGAAGTTCGAGTCTCAACAGCCGGCTCGTGTCCCGAGAATCCTCTAAATGCGGGGGCTGGGCAAAGATGGCCGGCAGGAGGTGATTACAGCGGGCTGGTAGCAACGAGCGATGGCCTGTTTCACGTATTCTGGTCGGATAGCCGCACGGGGATTTACCAACTGTGGACCGCGCAGGTGAAGGTCGATGCTAGAACAGGAACTAACAAATAAGCGTGACGATTGGAGTCCGACAAAATAGACTGAGTATGGGTTAGCGTCTCACTGATCGCCTTAATTACCTGGGCTGGTAAATCCGCGTGCGCTCAGTTGCAGGCTGGCCCTTCAAGTCTTCCCCATGAATGCCGTTGATGTCTGCGTAGAACGAAACTCTTCCGGTCTTCCCGTAAACCGTTGGTGACGCCGTCGCGAAAAAAAACTTCTCATCCGCGCTCACCGTCAAGCTGAACCGGTACCCGCTCGCTTCGCCGTCTTCAATGTCCTTCGGAACACCTCCAAGACGAATCAGCACGGCAAGCGATGCATTCTTTCCTTCAAACTTGCGCGAGTAGATTATCTCCGCGCCGATGATTCGCTGCAGCATTTCATATGTTTCGTTCTCGTTGACCTGTATCCGCGTATTGAAGAAGAAGGCGCGCCCCTGCGCGTTCACAAGCGCCAGCGTTTCCTGATCGCCAACCAGCCATTCGGGCCCGACACGGATGAGCGTAACCATTTGCACTTCCTTTGACTCCCCGAACTTCAAAGAGACGGCCGCCGTCTGCCCGGTTATCTTCTCTACGCTTGGTTCGATCTTATCTGGGAACGCCGCGAACGTTCGCGCGAAATCCGGCTCAAGGTCTCGGAGGTCGTCCGCTGTCAGCCCCTCGACCGCGTTGCGATAAACCGAATGCCGAAAGCCTTCGACGTAACGTTTCGCTTTGAGCGCGCGGTAGAAGGCAACAGCGGCTTCGGTTGGAGACTTGGCTTCCTTCTGCGCGTGCGCCGAATCGCAGACAGTCAGCGCGGCGATGATTGCAATGAAGCGCACAGCCCGGTTGCTTGAAATTGAAATACTCCTGTACATCGTTGTCTGCGAGGGGGCGTTAGATGGAAGAAAGACGCCCAAGCAATATAACCCGGCGCGCTTGGCGTTTCAACGCTAATAAGACGATAATTCGTATGAATGACGGAATCGGCCACTCTTCCCGCGAAGGTTATCGACCAACTCGAGCGCGTGCTCGGCAAAAACTTCGTCAAGACCGATCA
>DATFWM010000559.1:0-12971 GCA_035259295.1 Blastocatellia bacterium
CCCTCGTTGAGGGTGGGTGCTCAGCAAACCCCGCTGAATCTCAAAGAGAATGAGACGAAGGACGGAAGCGAGCCCCCCCGCCCAGCGTCCTGAAATAGCCTACAGGCGATAAATAGGGCAATGATGTTTTGGTTGTCCAAAAGTTTAATAGGCAAGACAGCTCCAAGCCTAGTCAGCGGAAGCCTGTCTTGCCCCCAACACCACACCTCAGAAAGGAGAGTGCTGTATGCTTAGTCTACGAAATGCAAAGTCTTCTCGCAACCGTATTCTGGCGATACGGTTTGCGGTAATCATTCTGTTGTGTGGAGCATTGCCGATGATCTCGGCGATATCCACGCCAAAGGTTGGAGCGCAAGCTCCGGTTGGGAGGGGCAGATTTCACGTCCCGAGCCAAGGCCAGACAATGGAGGCCACCGTTCCGTTTACGATCACATGGGAGCTGGATAATCCGCTGACGTCGCATACCAGGATTTGAACCTCTCGACTGATGGCGGCGCGACCTTCAATCTCGCAATTGCAGGTCACCTCTCGCCCGGACAACGCCAACTTAAGTGGGCAACCCTGCCGAGTAATGCAACTCCCAGGGCGCGGTTAGCAATTACTGTTCATGGTGCGCGTGGCGATGTGTCGCAAATAATCAGTGATAGTTTCTCGATTGCTCCCGGAAATAGTTCGCCTCCGAAAGATGCTGGACCTGCGTCGGTACCAGATGGTAGCCCTGCCTCGAATGCAAATACTCCTCCCAGGGTCTACCAAGCACTGGTGCCACCTCGCCTTCAAGCAAGGCGGGCAACTCTGCCACGACGGAAGCGGAACCGACCAGCGCCAGTTTGCCTTCAGGCGCAGCGAGCCGGTCTGCCAAGACTGGACGCGATAAAGCACAAAGGATGAATCCGGAGTTCGCGGGGACAGGCGCGTGCACAACTTGGAACGTTCCAAGCGTCACACTTGACTACAATATGGATAGCATCTATGCCAGATGCGGTGGCGGTGTAATCACCGGCGAGCCGTCGTTAGCCCAGGACCCCTTAGATCCCACACACTTCGTGCTTCTGCACAACGGCTTGACACCTCATAGGGCATACGAACCTAACCAAGGTTACGGTTACAGTCCTCAAATACGAGTTGGAGATACTCTCCCACCTTCAGCGGGATACACTCCGATCGGTGACACCAGCACGGAGATCACAACGGACGGCTCAGTGTATGTTGTCACACTAGGATTCAGCGGGGGAGCTGCCTTTGCTAATGCTGTCTTGCTTTATCGAAGCATCGACGGCGGTCTAACCTTTGGGAGCGGTGTCGCTCTCCCAAAACCAGCGGGAGTTACGTATGTTGATAAGCCGGTTATGGATGTCCACAAGAATGACCCTAATATCCTCGCTGTTACTGTTAATCCGCTGGACAGTTCAGGACACGTAGCAGGCAGCGCTTACGTAGTGATCTGCACTTCGGCGTCAACGCTGTCGAATTTCACAGTCGTCCAGCCGTTGGATGGCAGCGGGATTCCTGTCAAACCGTGGTTATCGCTACACCCGTTGATCGATCCTATCAGTCCCGGATCAGGGTCATACTGGTTGTTCCTGGTTTACACGAACGATGACTTCTCCGGTAGTTCTAGAACTCAAGCGGGAGTGACCGTCTTCCAGTATTCCGTCACTGGCAGCAGCCTTGGAAACGGAGGGCGCCCAATAAACACCCTCGGGCATGCGCTACCGGGTGCCCTGTGGACTATTAACCCGAGTTTTCCATCGGGCAGTGCGATTGAGAAATGCCTTCGTGTGTACAGACCCACCGCGCCCGGCAACATTGGATCCAACGTTACAAAAGCCGCGATTGATTACTGCGACCCCAACGCTCACAGGATGTATTTGCCCAATCACGTGAACGCGAACGGCATCTCATCCGATCTCTACGTGACCGTTTGGCAATACAGCACAATCAATCAAGCGCTGACGAGCATCGTTACCGGCGAGCAGGAAATCTACAATAATGAAAAGCAAAAGTACGCTGCCTGTGCAGTGACTGATGGCCACGGGAGAGTTTGGGTCAATACTTACGTCGTCTCCCACCCGCCGAACAACAACAACGACGATCAACGTGCCCAGACTGCAGCCATAGCGATCGATCGCATAACTGCCGCAACCGGTCCCATTGCCTACGGAGGCGTCCGTATGCCCTATAACCTTTCCGACGCCTACGACGATGTACTCGGTACCGGTCTATTTCTTGGAGACTACGTCTATACTCAAGCGACGTTCTACTCGTTCAACGGGAGAAGTAGAATCGCGTCTCCTACTTTCATGGATTTCTCGTTCTGGTGTGGTAGGTGGGAATACGACATAGGAGTGTCTGGCTGGTTCTAAACGTCGAAGCTCCGATGTTGAGCGAAGGGTAGGACATTTCTGACCTGTCAGCGGCCGGGGGTGTGTTTTCACTCCGGCCTCTGACTACTACAAAAGAAAAGGAGAACCGATGAGAATTCCAACAGTGGCTCTAGCAGTTTTACTTCTAGCGAGTACCTCCGGCACGAATAAAATCAACGAAGCCGCAAGTCGGCATACTGTCCATGAGCACTCGGATTGTTCGACCCCTGCAATAGGCGCTCAGCAAGGCCCACCCACTTTCTTTGTGCCGTATTTCAGCCCCTTCCGGGATGTGGTCATACGCGAAGAAGAGTCTCTTTTTATTGGTGAGCTCTGGGTTGAGTGTTTTCCCGGCACCGGCAGTCCCAGGTTCGAGATCCTTTCACCAACACCGAGCTTTGTCAGAGTGTTCCCATCAGAGTGTGTCTGTGGGAACAAAATCAGGGCGCAGGTATTAGTTAACCCGAGGCGCGGAGACAGAGGGAGCTATCAGGCCTTAATCTTCTTCGGCTCTTGCGAGGGACCAGGTGGGCAACTCTTCTTCGAAATAAGGGTGAAGAAGTCGGCTTAACCGTCGTTGAAAAGCGGCTTCGGAGGCAGGGTGTCACTTGGAGAATCGGTTGGCCACGGAGCTCAATCGTAATACTCAAGGCCAAGATGAGTGATCAACTCTTCTCCTCTCAAATGGCGCAGCGTGTTCTTCAGCTTCATCAACTGAATGAACAGGTCGTGCTCGGGATAAAGCCCCGGCGCGGTCATCGGGCTCTTGAAGTAAAACGATAGCCACTCCTGTATTCCTCGCATCCCCGCACGCTTCGCGAGGTCCATGAACAACGCCAGGTCCAGCACGATTGGCGCCGCGAGGATCGAGTCGCGACACAGAAAATCTATCTTGATCTGCATCGGGTAGCCTAGCCAGCCGAAGATGTCGATGTTGTCCCAGCCCTCTTTGTTGTCACCGCGCGGAGGATAGTAGTTGATGCGCACGATATGGCTGAAGTCTTTATACAACGTCGGATAGACTTCGGGCTGTAAGATATATTCGAGCACTGACAGCTTCGACTCTTCTTTTGTCTTGAACGACTCAGGGTCGTCGAGCACCTCGCCGTCGCGGTTTCCCAGGATGTTTGTCGAGAACCAGCCGTGCAGCCCCAGCAAGCGCGACTTCAAACCGGGCGCGATCATCGTTTTCATCAAGGTCTGACCTGTTTTGAAGTCTTTGCCACAGACTGGAAGTTCCTGTTCGACGGCCAGTTTTGTCAGCGCCGGAATGTCGACAGTCAAATTAGGAGCGCCGTTGGCAAAGGGCACTCCTGATTTGAGCGCCGCGTAAGCGTAGATCATCGAGGGCGCGATGGCCGCGCTGTTCTCGCGCATCGCGCGCTCGAACGATTTCAGGTCGTTGTGTTCTTCACCGGGCTGCATGAAGATTTCAGTCGAGGCGCACCAAACCATCACAACCCGATCACACTCGTTCGCGCGCTTGAAGCTTTGGATGTCCTCGATCAACTGCTCGGCAAGCTCCATTTTGTTCGCGCCGCGTTTGACATGTGCGCCGTTCAGACGCTTGACGTATTGCTGATCGAAGACGGCTTTCATCGGTTTGACGGCTTGAAGCTCAGTCTTGAGCTGATTGACCAGGTCGCGTTCGAGCACGCCCGCGTGAAGCGCTGATTCGTAAGCGTCTTCCTCGAAGATGTCCCACGCGCCAAAGACGAGGTCCTCGATTCGTGCAAGTGGCACGAAGTCGCGGATCATCGGCACGCGGTTGTCGGTGCGCTTGCCTAATCGAACGGTTCCCATCTGAGTCAGGGAACCGATTGGATCAGCGATTCCGCGTTTAATGGCTTCTACTCCGGCGATGAAGGTTGTGCTCACTGCGCCCAGGCCGACCAGCAGCACTCCGAGTCTGCCGGTTGGTTCTTCGATAGCGACTGGATTATGCGTTGGCATTTGTCATTTCCTTTCCAAGAGCGTGTTTGTAGTACCGCCTTTAGGCGGAAGTTCGTAATGCAAGTGCTGCCAACACCCTTACAAACTTCCGCCTGAAGGCGGTACTACCAACTTGAGTAGATTGAATCAAACAACGTCGGCAAAAGTCTTGCGCTTTGTTGCGGAGTTTTAGCGCTCGGTTGCCGAAGTAGCACAGACTTTAGTCTGTATGGTCATTCTTCAACGGCAAGACAGACTAAAGTCTGTGCTACGTCGGGCATCCCGGTCGCAGGCTAAGACAACTAAGAATCGGGCAACCGTCAAACTAAAACTGCAAGGCGGACGCGCCTGAAGCATTCTACAGTTGAAAGCACGGGTGACAAATCTTTGGTCTTGACACCGGTGAGAGCGCCAAGGGACAATATGATGAGCCATCTTTCAACGAAGTTCTTTTCGAGATGGCTAGAACAGGATGTGTAGAGGGACCGTTCCCTCTTGTAACCTCTGAGCCAGTGCGGCCGACATCGACCGAGCAGCATCAGGCTTCTGGAGAGAGGAAATGTTATTCGAAGAGGCTTTCGTGAATCCGCCGTCAATACTGAGGCGGCTCGTAGATGCGGTTGTTGAAGCCGTTCGCGAGCTCCGGGATAATCCAAAGACATATATCACCAGCGCGTTCAAAGGTGACGGCATAGGCGGTCACCGGCGCAAAATGCTTCTGAGATTCGGCCTCGCCATTGGCATTGTTGTCTACGCTTGTTTCTTCGGGGCGATCTTGATCATTTGGACTCTACACGCGAGGGCGAAAGCGAACCCACAGGACGAGCTTGAAGTCCACATGATCAATCCCGATGACTTCAAGATGCAGCAGATCGATATGCCGAAGGCTGACAAGAAAGCCGGCGGTGGCGGTGGCGGCGGACGCAACACCCCAACGCCAGCTTCGAAGGGCCAGTTGCCGAAGTTTTCTTTGACGCCACCGCTAATTGCGCCGCGACCCGAGCCGACACCGCGGCCTCCGTCATTGCCGGTTCCCGAAACAGTTCAAGTCGACCCGAGGCTCGAGCCCAAACGCGACGAGTTAGCGGTGACCGGCTTGCCGAACGGCGTTCCCGGTCCGCCCTCCGCGGGACCTGGTAAGGGTGGCGGAATGGGCGACGGTGAGGGAGGCGGCATGGGTCCCGGCAACGGTCGAGGCGTGGGCCCAGGCAATGGATATAACATGGGCGGCGGCGATCCCAGGCTAGGGGGTGGGAGCGGCGCGCCTGCGACAAGCGTCGATCAGAGACCGATTCTGCTGAACAATCCGCAACCGCGTTACACCGAAGAGGCGCGCAAGAACAAGATTCAAGGCCTGGTGAAGGTTCGCGTGCTGATTGGAAGCGACGGCCTGGTCAAACGGGTGCAAGTCATACGCGGGCTTCCCGACGGGTTGGATGAACAGGCGATACAGGCCGCCTATCAGTTGAGATTCAAGCCAGCTATAAAGGCAGGCCAGCCTGTCTCGTTCTGGCAATCCGTCGACATAGAATTCAATCTGAGATAAACGCCGAATTCAAGCGAGGGCCGCGAGGGATCGCGGCTCTCGCTTCCACAGCCTATGCCCACCCGCGCCAGTGGCTCACCTCACAATGGCTTCAGCGATGACAACGGAGTTTGTTAGAACCAGCTACGCTGAGGCCTCACCGTTTTCGCTAATAGAACAAAAAAGTTTAGTTTCGCGGCTGATTGAAGAAATCAGGGAAGCGGCTAAACAACTTGCCCGCAATCCTCGCGGCTTCCTCAGCGCAATCGTTTCGCCAGACAACAAAGATGAAAAGCGGCGCCAGAGGATCTACGTTGGCCTGTCTTTCGCAGTGATGGTGCATGCCGCGCTAATTGTCCTCGTCGCGGTGCTGGGGTGGCGGACCATGTTCGTCAAGGCTTCGGAGAAGACTGTTGGCGATGTTATATGGATTCCTATCTCAAATCCCTCCGAGACGCCTGACGCCGCGGAATCGGTTGCGCCTCGCGGGAAGAAAGAAGGTGGCGGCGGCGGCGGAGGTGATCGCAACCCGCTGCCGGCGACCAAGGGGCCTTTGCCCCAAATGTCGACAAGTCCTCAGATCGTCAAGCCGAACACACCGAGCGCAAAGGCGCCGACTATTCAGTTGCCTCCAACAATCGTCGGCCCCGATGGCGCGCCGCCGCCTCCAGGTCCCGTCGGTGTTCCGACGGGCGTGATCGCAGAGGCTCCATCTCCGGGTCCGGGTGAAGGCGAGGGCCTCGGGGGTCGCAAGGGGTCAGGCGCTGGCCCAGGTAGTGGACCCGGGTCAGGAAAAGGTTCTGATGGAGGCGCTGGAGACAAGGGCCGACCCGGTTTGCCCGGAGGTCGTGATGATTTCAGAGGCCCAATCCCTTACAACCTGATTCGTAACTTTCCCGACAGCAACGGCATAGTGTGGATACATCGCGCAAGGCCGATAGTTACTCCCGAAGCGCGAGCGAACAAGGTAAGCGGAGAGGTCTGGCTGCGCGCGACTTTCCGAGAAGATGGCACGATCACTAATATCGAAGTTATCAGGGAGGTTCCCTATATGACTGAATCTGCAATCGAAGCTCTGCAGAGGTCAACTTTCCGGCCGGCGACCGTTAAGGGCAGACCAGTCACTGTAACGAACGTGCCTGTCAGAATAAATGTTGATGCAGTATTTGTTGAGCGAAGTTCCAAACCGTAACTCAGGAACACAAGCTGAATTGGTCCATACGAATCTGCGGCCACAACCTGCCGATAACCCGCATTCCCTGCGGTTAATGATTTTCCAACTTTTTGACTCGAATTCCAGTCTATACAATGGAAGCGGATGGGAGGTTTATCATCGGGCAGGCTGCGCGAGAGCGACTTGGAACCGAGCGACACTCAAATAATTGAACGCACGCTAGGCGGTGAACCCGACGCTTTCAACCTGTTGGTGCGCCGATGGGAGCGGCAGATCTACGGCCTCACGCTCAGAATGCTGGGCCGCGACGAGGAGGCCAAGGACGCAACACAGGAAACGTTCCTGTCGGCTTATCGCAATCTAGGAAAGTTTCGCGGCGACGCGAAGTTTTCATCATGGATTTATCGGATCGCGCTCAACATCTGCAACACAAAACTGAGAGGCCGATCCAAATTCGCCATCTCGCTTGATGAACAGCGCGAGATGACCGGATTCGAGGTTGCCGCAGACGAGGATGATCTCGGTCAAGGCATTCAACAGGAGCAGGTCACTCGGCACGTTCGCCGCGCGCTGCAAGGGCTGCCGTCGGAGATGCGGCAGGTCATCATTATGAAGGAGTACGAAGGACTGAAGTTTTCAGAGATCGCCGACATCCTCGGCATACCGATTTCGACCGTGAAGACCAGGATGTACACAGGCTTGTCTCAATTAAGAAAACGGCTCGAGCACCTGCGCGAAGCCGTATGAACGTTGTGAGTTCAACCTTCAGGTTGCCGCAAGCTAAAGATTGAACTCTGAACCTTTAATGAGTGGTGAAGAAATGAACTACAAAGATAAGACCCCAAATTGCGAAATGCACGAGGCGCTGGTCGGGTACCTCTACGACGAAGCGACGCCTGAAGAGAATCGCCTGGTGCAAGCACACGTCGCGGAATGCGCGGCTTGCAAGCAGGAGCTCGAGGCGTTCGAGCGAGTGCGACGGATGCTACTGCAGTGGCAGCTCGACGATCTGCCCGTCGTGCGAGTTATTTCAGAACGCGCCGCCGGCGACCGATCCATGCTGTCGGCGCTCAAGGAGTTGTTGCTTGTGACGCCGTGGTGGGCGAAAGCGCTGGGCGCAGCAGCGGCGGCGCTGTTGGTATTCGCGGTGATTGGCACGGATCTCAATGTGGGGCGCGACGGGTTTTCGTTCCGCGCCGACCTGCTGCGACGCGGTCGAACTGTTGAGCCCGTAAACATTGCCGAGAAGAACAGCGCCGGCACGCTGAACGTAGCCAACGTCGAACAAGTTCGAACCGAAGTGAGGACTTTGGTCAATCAGTTGATTGCCGAAAGCGAGCAACAGCAAAAACTTGAACTGAGAGCGCAGTTAGTCGGTCTGGAATCGCAGCTTCAAAGCATGCGCTCGGCTGATCTAACGAAACTGGCGACGCGAATACAGGAACATCACCAGAGACTTAAGACTCTCGAGCAAGACATCGATCGCCGCGAAGGGCTCGATCTCACAGACATCCTCTTCAGCGAGACGAGCAAGCCTGCCGAGCGATCGGCTGGCGGTGACTAGGTCGCATTCTACGAGATACCACAGCGCCGAGTGCGGCGAGTGGTGAGCAAGCGTTCGCGCGGGTCGGGGAGAGTTCACGCGAGGGCGCTCACTGGCGCCGAGGCGCTGTGGTTGCTTAACAAGGCTGAGGCTGGGCGACGGAGCTCATCCTCAGCCTTTTCATATCTCCGTAATCTCGGTACCGCGAGCGATAGCGAGCGCTCTCGGTTGAGTTCGCGAGCTCCCCAACTCGCTCGCTACCGCTCGCGGTACTGACCCGGCTTCCTCGCCGCAATCAGCCGAATCGGCTAGAATCTTGTTTCTCGTGCTCTGAGTTCGGCGAGGGTCAAGTATGCAAGTCTTACAACGAATCCGCGCGCGTGCAGCATCCGCTCCCAAACACATCGTGCTGCCCGAAGGTGAAGATGAGCGGACGATTCGCGCAGCCGGACTGTGCCTCGAGGCACGCATCGCTCAGCTCACGCTTATAGGTCGTGAAGACTTGATTCGAGGCACGGCTTCCAAAATGGGCGTCGCGCTCACAGGAGTTTCGATCGTGGATCATCGGCTCTCCCCCGATCGCGAAAAGTACGCAGCCCGCTACCACGAGGCGCGCCGCGCGAAGGGAGTTACACTGGACGAGGCTCGCCGGCAAATGGATGACCCACTTTATTTCGGGAACATGCTGGTTCATGAGGGACGAGCTGACGGCAGTGTATCGGGCGCTACACACACCACGGGGCACACTGTCAGTGCCGCGCTCAGGTGCATAGGTCCAAAGCCCGGACTTAAGACGGTTTCCAGCTTCTTCTTGATGGTGGTTCCCGGAAGTCAACTTGGAGAGGGCGGCGCCTTTATCTTTGCCGACTGCGGAGTAGTCGTCGATCCTTCGGCGTCAGAGCTTGCGGAGATCGCAATCGCCTCGGCTGGTTCCGCGCGAGCGCTGCTCGGGGTCGAGCCTCGCGTGGCGCTGCTATCGTTCTCGACAAAGGGAAGCGCAATCCATCCGCTCGTGGATAAAGTTGTCGAAGCGACGCGAACGGTTCGAGCGCGGGCGCCTGAGATTCTGGTTGATGGCGAGTTGCAAGTCGACGCGGCGCTCGTGCAAGCCGTCGGCCAGCGGAAGGCTCCGGGCAGCCAGGTCGCGGGCCGCGCCAACACGTTGGTCTTCCCCAATCTCGATGCCGGGAACCTCGGCTATAAATTAGTCGAGCGCCTCGCGGGGGCGACTGCCATTGGTCCTATCTTGCAGGGTCTGGCGCGGCCTGCAAACGATCTGTCGCGCGGATGCAAGGCCGAGGACATTCGGGACGCTGTGGCTATAACTGCCGTTCAAGCTCAAGCGCAAGTTCTGTAGGAGGCATTAGCAATAGCTGCAAAAGCAGTCCGAAAAGTGTTATTCTCAGTATCGAAAATTATCTTGGAGAGGATGCATATGGAGGCATTTGTAAATGAAGATCGGCTGAAGGAGTTGATCAAATCAGCGGTACTCGAAGTGCTCGAGGAACGAAGCGACTTTCTCCGGGACATCATCGAGGAGGCGTTTGAGGATTTCTCGCTTGCCCGGGCGATTGAAGAAGGCGACAGCACCGAAACCATAAGCCGAGATGAAGTCTTCAGTTTGCTTTAGGGCGAACCGTGAATACAGAGTTCAAAGCTAGCTTTGCCAGAGATCTAAAGAACATCCACTCCGAAGACCTCCTAAAGCGCATAAAGAAAACGATTGAGCAGATCGAGCAAGCCCAAAGTCTCCAGGATCTCCCGAACCTCATCAAACTAAAAGGAGTTACTATAGAGTGAGAGTCGGGGAATTTCGCATCGGTATAACAGTTAAACAAGACACCGTTGTATTTGTGCGATGTCTGGATCGAAAAGAAATCTACAAGTATTTCCCGTAGATGGACCATAAAGCGAAAGGTTCCTCACTTATGTCCGAGGCTCCTAATCATAAACTTCCGATGCTCGACGAGAAAGAAGTCGACCCGAACCCGTTCAAGCAATTCGAAATCTGGTTCAAGCAGGCGGAGGCTGCCGTGCCGATCCTGCCCAACGCTATGACCCTCGCTACTGTAGCGAAGGAGGGCGTCCCTGCAGCTCGAGTAGTCTTGCTCAAGGGGTTCGACGAGCGCGGCTTCGTCCTCTACACCAATTACGACAGCCAGAAAGGCAACGAGTTGGCAGATAATCCCATCGCCGCTCTGTGCTTTTACTGGGCCGAGCTTTCTCGGCAAGTGCGAATAACCGGAACTACAACTAAGACTTCCCGCGAAGAGTCTGAAGCGTACTTCCAAACACGCCCGGTTGACAGCCAGCTTGGCGCGTGGGCCTCAAATCAAAGCCAAGTCGTCAGTAGCCGCCGAGTGCTCGAAGAGAAGATGGAAGAGTTATTGAAACAATACGACCGCAAACGCATACCACTGCCACCGTACTGGGGAGGCTACCGAGTCGCGCCTTTTATGTTTGAGTTTTGGCAGAACCGCCCGAGCCGCTTGCACGACCGCATTCGATATAGGCTGACCAGCGAAGGTACTTGGGTGATTGAAAGACTCGCGCCTTAGCGTCACACCGGCGAGAGCGGCGATTTGAAATCAGGGCGCGACGTGTCGAATTTGACCGCAACGGCTCCGGGTTCTGTTCGTACTATCTGAGCCGGATATTTCATCCATTTCTTTCCTTGTAGTGGGAGTCTTATGTAGACATCCAGCTTCCTGCCCTTTGTCAGGGGTCTGGCGACCGACAGAAGCGCGCCGGTAGAACTTATGTTGCGTAGCGTGCCGCTTTGAACGGAACTGCCTCCGCTGCCGCCGATGTTTTCAACTCGAATTTGCCAATCCACCTGAAACCGCTTCGCTCTTCTCCGTTCGATCAAAGGGCCTCCAGTGTACTGCATAAAGGTTGTGCTATAGGCGACTTGCTGCACTGCTGTTTTTACCGCATCCTTCGACAAATTGAAATAAGAAATTGACACGGTTGTCCTTGATGCAAGAATAAATCGCGACCATATTGCCAAGGCCCAAGATTGACAATGCTTTCGGCGCTATGCTAAAAGCTTCTCGATAACAAGAATCGGATTGATCAGAGACACTTCTTTTCAAGCAGTCACAGTCGTACCTACACTTCAAAGGCGCGGCAAAGGTCTGCGCGACGTAGTTGGATAAAATGGCAGACGAGACCAAAGACACCTCACCACAAGACGACGAGTCGCACGATGCAAAGCAATCAACGGTCGAAACCGTAGGTGCTGACGTGCCCGAGAAGGCCGGGGCGCTTCCTCCTGAAGCCGGTTCACGCGCGCCCGTCGAGGAGTTTGAGGCAAAGATTAAGGAGGAGGCAGCCGCCGAGAAAACACTCAAGCCCGAAGCAAAGATCGAAGCAGCTCTGCCGGGCGTTGAGAAGCCTTCGCTGACTCCGACGGTGGAAGGCGGAACCGAAAAGCCAGCGCCTCCGAAGCCCGCTCCCCCAAAAGCGGCTCCAGCAGCCGGTCACAAGCCGGCCGCGCCCGCAAAGAAAGGCCCCACGGTCACCGTCGATATCACCGGGGACGCTTTGATCGACCGTATAAGAGAGCGCTTCGGTGACGCGATCACCGAGGCAGTCGCAACGCTTGGACAGCAAATCATCGCGGTCAAGAAAGACTCGTTGATCGAGCTTTGCCGATTCCTGCACGAAGACGATGCAGCGCTGTTCGATATGTGCACCGACGTAACGGCGATTCACTGGCCGGAGCGCTCGGGAAAGGAGTTTGATGTCGTTATACTTCTATATTCGGTGCCGAATAATCGCAGGCTCAGGGTGAAGGTTGCATTGGCGGACGGAGAATCCTGCGCGAGCGTGACTCCGATCTGGGCGGGCGCGAATTGGACCGAGCGCGAGGTCTTCGATATGTTTGGGATCCGTTTCGATGGCCATCCCGATTTGAGGCGAATACTGCTTCCGTCAGACTGGCCGGGCCATCCGCTTCGAAAAGAATACCCGATTGAATACCGCGACAATGAGTGGACTGATAAGCATCTGGACTATCGCGAGATTGACTACGACACAAGTCTGATTGATGTGAAATACGCGGAACGAAGATAGGGAATCGAGGATTGAGGATCACCGATTGATGCAAGAGCAGCCGGTAACAAGAGATCAACAAACTTTGTTTGATGCCGAGGAGATGGTGCTCAATATGGGTCCGCAGCATCCGTCCACCCACGGGGTGCTGCGAGTGATCCTGAAGCTCGACGGCGAGACCGTTGTCGATCTGGACTGTGACATTGGGTTTTTGCATCGTGGCGTCGAGAAGATTGGCGAGCACGACACCTACGCAATGATCACGCCTTACTGGGACCGTCTTGATTACGTCGCTGCGGTATCGAACGATCTCTGTTATGTCGAAGGCGTCGAGAAGCTGCTCCAGGTTGAAGTGCCGAAGCGAGCCGAATACCT